>JAHDDJ010000381.1 GCA_020629385.1 Erythrobacter sp. | reverse complement strand
GAACTGGCCAAATAGGCAGATTACTTTCCGGACTGCTTTCCAGGATCAAGAAAGCCGGCCTACTTTGGCTATGGCAAGGGCGGTCTGGCCGGTAGATCAGTCCACGGTGCAGGTAACATTGAGCGTAGCTTGTTCTCCGACACCGAGTGTGCCGAGCGTGATGCCGCTGCCGGAAAGATCACCGAAAGTATAGCTGCCGGAAGGCACGCCGTCTCCTGTAATAGTTACAGCGTCTCCTGATGGGCAGGTGATACCTGCGCCAGGGGTGTCGCTTATCACAGCACCAGTCATTGCATCAGGTCCGTTGTTCGTAACTACAAGTGAATATGATGTAGTAGCGCCTTTGATCACACCATCGTCTGCCAAATCAATTTCACCATTCTGGCCAGGCGTGTTGGTTTTGCTGACCGAGAGGTCGGCAGATGGTGTAACCGTAACCGTTTCGCTCAAGTCGTCACCAGTTGTTGAGGGGTCTGGTTGATCTCCGCTTGCTGCACTGGTGATATTTGTTATGGTTTGCCCGCCATTATCGCCGTTTACCGTTCCCTCAATCGTGAGAGTTGCAGTATCTCCAACTCCTAAAGAACCGATAGACCAAAGGCCCGAGGCAGTATCATATATGCCCTGCGAGACGCTACCATTGAGGGCTGTTGGGGTTAATTCGGCTGGTATCAGGTCAGTTAGTGATGCACCTGTTGCGACTGAAGGGCCGTCATTAGTAACCGAAATGTCGTATGTGACTATCTCGCCCGCGACAGGCGTCGCGCTGGCGGAAGTCAGTGTTTTGACTGTCTTGAGATCCGATGATTCCTCGATCACATGTTGTGCAGTTTGGGCCGGTGCAGCACCGCATGTTTGTGTCGAGGATAGATTGTAGTCGTCTGGCGATGCGGCGATGGCGAAATCTATTGTCTCACCATTGTCGCCCACGCCATCTGCAATCAATGTCAGACCGATGTCGAACTCTGCGGCAATATAATCACCTGCAGGGATGGTAATTGTCCAAGTATTTGTACCAGACGGCGTTTGATAATCATCGCCAAGTGTCCCGCTACCTCCCGTGATCTGGATAGTCACATTTGTGGGTGCATCGATACGCCCTGTAAATGCGATAGAGGGTACATTAGGCGTAGTTTCACCTTCGACGGAAGATGTAGCGCTCTGAGCGAACTCGACGATTGGGAGAACGGAAATATCCATCCCGTCCAGAAAGTTGCCGAGGCTGCCGGTATTGGTTGTTGTGAATTGAAAACGGTAGACACCTGTTGCGCCGGTAAACGGCGCAGTTGTTCCTTGGAAAAAATCCCACGATGTAGTGTTGCTGGAATTAGATGTCGCCAGAGACTGGACCACCGTGCCCGATGAATCAGCGATTTCAAGCGACACGTTCTGTATCGCTGGCCCTGAACTACGCGCACGATGGAAGAACGCCCAGTTTATTTCATCACCATTTAATATGCAGATGTCTTGGTAGGTAGAGCCGTTCGAGTTTGCGTTCAGTTCGGCAAATCTTTGACCTGTGGCAGCTGGAACACCTTGGAAATTATTGTCCCAAATCTCGATACTGCCGGTGGTGCTGTCCCATCCGGGCACATCTGCATTGGCGTAAATACGAAAACTGGGATCACCTGGTGGATCGTTTTCTTCCCAACTGGGGTTTTGCACAGCACGCTGGGTTTGAGCAGCCAAAGGAGTGGCTGATAACCCGAGGCCCATGAGTACCAATGTGGCGACCGCGCAGCGCCGAAGGCTTGTATTGCTCATCTGCCCGAGCGACGCATGGCGGCAAGCTAGTCCCGGCTGTGACATTAGATTTCCTATAAATGAGATCGGTCATTTTTTCACAGGGTAAGGTAAATGGTTGGTTAAATTCAGGCTCCGCACCAACACCAGTTACGTCTCTTTACATCTCCCAAATTTATACGGCAGTCACACACGTTTGCTGACTGCCAAACGAAAGGGGCGCGGTGGTATGACCACTGCGCCCCTTGTTTTGTCGAGCCTTGGAAAGGCGGCTTAGGCTGCCTTGTTGGTTTTCTTTCGCGGTTTGCGCGCGGCT
>JAHDDJ010000380.1 GCA_020629385.1 Erythrobacter sp. | reverse complement strand
CGCTATGCACCGGGCAGCAGTTTTTCTGGGCATACCCACTCTGGCGGCGAAGAATTTATCGTGCTGGAAGGAGTATTTCAGGACGAGCATGGGGACTATCCAGCCGGAACCTATGTCCGAAACCCACCGACCACACATCACATTCCGCGTTCCGAACCGGGGTGCACGATCTTCGTCAAACTTTGGCAGTTCGATCCGGATGATCGTACCCAGTTTTCGAAAGATATGGGGCGGGAACCGCTGGAACCCGTTGCTGGTCAGTCAGGGATATCGTCTTGCATACTGCACAAGGACATGCGTGAGACCGTGCGGTTCGAGCGATGGTCGTTTGATGCTGCCCGCGGTCTCCAAGAGGCTGGTGGAATCGAATTGCTGGTTCTGGAGGGTCTGATTCTGATGGATGGTCAGGAACTCGGGCGACACAGCTGGGTGCGACTACCCGCCGGAAAACCGCTGCGGGCCAACGCTGGCAAGAATGGTGCGAAGGTCTGGATCAAGACTGGTCACCTGCGTGACGTTACGGCACCGCCGCAGCACGCTTGAGCCAGCTTCGCGGAATGTGGTGATCGCGGCTTTATCTGCGCTTGCAGGGACACATATGCGCCGCTAGGCGTTGCCGCGATATGACAGACAAGACTTTCGACCCAACCGCCAAAACCTCGCTTGCCGCGCCTGACACAACTGTGGATGTGCGCGATACATTCGGTATCGATATCGACTGGCAAGTCCCCGCATTTAGCGAGGCTGACGAGCGTGTGCCCGATCTGGACGAAAGTTATGTCTTCGATGGCGACACGACGCTCGCAATTCTGGCGGGCTTTGCGCATAATCGCCGGGTGATGGTGCAGGGCTATCACGGTACCGGTAAATCGACCCATATCGAGCAGGTTGCAGCGCGGCTTAATTGGCCCTGCATCCGGATCAACCTTGATGCGCATATCAGCCGTATCGATCTGGTCGGGCGCGATGCGATTGTTCTGCGTGACGGCTTGCAGGTTACCGAATTCCGTGAAGGTCTGCTGCCATGGGCGCTGCAGCATCCCGTTGCGCTGGTGTTCGACGAATATGATGCGGGCCGCCCTGATGTGATGTTCGTGATCCAGCGCGTTCTGGAGACGGAAGGCAAGCTGACTTTGCTCGACCAGAACCGCGTTATCCGTCCTGATCCGCATTTCCGCCTGTTCGCGACGGCCAACACTGTCGGTCTGGGCGATACCAGCGGGCTGTATCACGGTACGCAGGCGATCAACCAGGGGCAGATGGATCGCTGGAACATCGTGACCGCGTTGAACTATCTGCCAGCCGACACCGAATTGTCGATCGTCAGCTCCAAAAACCCGGACAGCGATCCGAAGCAATTGGCCGATATGATCAAGGTTGCCGACCTCACCCGGCAAGGCTTCATGAACGGCGATATCTCGACCGTTATGAGCCCGCGTAGTGTGATTACATGGGCGCAAAACGCGGCGATTTTCAACGATGTCGGTTTCGCCTTCCGCCTCAGCTTCCTCAACAAATGCGACGAGGCAGAGCGGATGCTGGTGGCGGAATACTACCAGCGGGTATTCGGAACAGAACTGCCTGAAAGCGTTGTGGCGAAAGGCTAAAAAGCCTCTCGCCAAGGCTGTATTGTTGATATAATACAGCTCACATGTTGGGACGATTCCTCAAAGGCTGGAAACGTGGAGGCGCAGGCGATTCCGAGCCATCACCCTCCGGCCATTCCTATTACGGATTGCAGGAACCTTATGGCGCGGCCTGGGATGAAGACGATGAAGACGCGCCCGTCTATCGTCAGCGCAGTGCGACGCCCGATTATGACCGCTGGGATCAGGGCATCGATCATATCGATCACCAACTGGATACAGCGCGCCCGAAAACGCGCTGGTGGCAGCCCGGCCATTGGAAGGCTCGTCGAAAACGTTGGTGGCTGGCTCGGATAGTTGCAGCCATACTGCTGCTGTTTATCCTGACTGTCGGCTGGTTGGCCTTTACTGCACCCTTGAACAAATCGCTCGAACCTATCGCGCCGCCGCAAATCACTCTGCTGGCCGCCGACGGGACGCCGATTGCGCGCA
>JAHDDJ010000379.1 GCA_020629385.1 Erythrobacter sp. | reverse complement strand
CCGAACGTGGCGCAAGACCGGCTGATATCGCCGAACACGGCAATCTTGGTGGCATCGGGACTGATGTGGAAACCGTGGACGTCGGCTGGCAAATCGGTGACCTGCATTGGGCCTGTGACGTTTCCATTCGCTTCCAGAGCAGCGCGCCAGACCTGCGATGATCCGGTTTCCTCGTCAGATCCCTCGGCCGGTCGGTCGGAGAGGAAATAGAGGAACATGTCTGCCCCGAAGGCGAAATCATGGGCCGATCCACCCAGATCGATCAAAGCCGGAGCCGCATCGGGGCTGCGCAAATCCTGCAGGAAGTGCTTTGTTGTTCGTTCGAACGTCTCGCGGTCGGTTTCCGTGACCGAATACAGCGCGAAGCGGCCATCAGGCGTAGCGACAGGCGCACCCAGACGCGGCATGGCGATGAGGTCTTCGGCGCTCATCGGCTCGAGTGCCGCAGCAGACTTGGCAGCGTGATCATCGGCGTGCGCAGGTACGCTTGCAAGCGAGATAGCGACCAGCGAGGAGGCGAAAAAGGCGGAACGCCAGACAGGTTTAATCATGCGGAGATGAGTAAACTCTGATCCGCGCCGTGCAAGCCTAATCGTGTGGTATTTGTGGTGAGCAGTGGTTAGCTGCGTTTACCGGCAATCCGGGAAATCTCGTCCTTGACCATCTTTTCAACCATGTCGGGCAGATTGGTATCGAGCCATTCGGCCAGCATGGGGCGCAGCATTTCGCGAACCATGCCTTCCAGAGAGGTTTCGCCGCTCCGAACGATTTGCGGTGGAACACCGGGCTGCGCGAGCATGGCCAACGCAGCGAGGTTTTCCCGCATGGAATCGCGGACAGTTTCCGTTGTCAGCGGTTCTTCGCTGTCGCCAAGTGCAATACCGTCGTTAGTATCGGTATCCTCAACCATTTCGGCGGTGCCAAGATCGAGGATTTCTTCGGCTTCGTCCTGATCGACAGGCTCCGGCGCTTCTTCCGGGACGCCATCATCTTCGCGCTTGCGCCGCTCGATAATGGCGCTGGCACGATTGTCACGAGCGATCACCTTCTTGATGGACTCAAGAATTTCCTCGACCGACGCTTCGCCTTCCTGGCGCATGGAACTGTCCCCCGTTGGCGCTGGCTTATTGGCCAGCATCCGATTCAACGGCAGGAATCTCTGCGTTAGGGGCGGGAATGTCAACAGTGCTCGTTGAAACTGCTTCTGGTTTTGGTGCGGTATCCCAGTCCCAGATTTTGCTTCTTACCCGGTCGTAGTTGATCGTCGGATCATAGAGCAGACCCTCGCTATCGAGGCCCAGATCGCGCGCTTCGGCCTTACCCATGGCGGATAATAGCGCAAAACCAGCGACATAGGCGTTGCGCCGGGCTGTGACCAATTGAACACGGGCAGACAGCAATTCCTGTTCGGCATTGAGCACATCAAGAATGGTGCGGTTGCCGATCGAGTTTTCAGCGCGGACACCTTCCAGGCCCAGTTCTGCCGCCGCGACGGCAGCTTGCGAGCTTTCGATAATCGCGTTCGAGGCGAGCCAGCTCGAGTAGCGAGCGCGTGTTTGCGCGATCACTTCGCGCTCGGCAGCGATCACCTGTTCCAACGCCGCAGTAGCGCGAGCGCTGGCCTGGCGTTTTTGCGCAGCGGGGCGACCACCCTGAAAGATCGGAATGGTGACGCGCACACCGGCATTGGCGGTTGTTTCGGTTTGCGCGAAATTCGAGGCGACCGGCCCACCGAGCGTGCCGAAGAAATTCGAATAATCACCGCCCGCGAACAGCGAAACCGACGGCAACCTGCTCGCGCCTGCTGCTTTGAGATCAAAGCCTGCCGCTTCCGCATTCTCTCGTGCAGCAATCAGGCCGGGATTCGATTCCAGCGCAGTGAATACGGCATCTTCCGGATTATCGGGCAGACCGGGCAAAGGGGGCGGAGGCTGCAAATCGTCGGGTGCCATACCAACGATCTGAATGTAGGTTTCCCGCGCATTGATTAGATTGGCCTGAGCCGATTGTAGATCGCTTTGGGCGACGGCCAGTCGGGATTGCGATTGTGCTATGTCTGTGCGGGTCAGATCGCCGAT
>JAHDDJ010000378.1 GCA_020629385.1 Erythrobacter sp. | reverse complement strand
CGGACGGCTTCTTCAAGACCGCAGAACACAGCCTCGCCAATCAGATAGTGGCCGATATTGAGTTCCGCCAATTGCGGGATGGCGGCGATGGGCTGGACGTTGTCATAGGTCAGGCCGTGGCCTGCATGTGGCTCGATACCGTTCTTGGCCGCAAGCGCAGACATGTCGGCAATGCGTTTGAGTTCTGAAGCGGTTTTCTCGCGGTCGCCGTCGAGAATTGCATGGGCATATTCGCCGGTGTGAAATTCGACCACCGGTGCACCGAGCCGCAAGGCCGCCTCGAGCTGGCGTTCCTCTGCCTCGATAAACAGGCTGACGCGGATGCCTTCATCAGCCAGGCGGGCTGCGATCGGAGCGATACGGTTATGTTGTCCTGCCGCATCAAGGCCGCCTTCGGTGGTGCGTTCTTCGCGCTTTTCCGGCACGATACACGCCGCATGGGGTTTGTGGCGAAGTGCAATCTCAAGCATTTCGTCTGTCGCAGCCATTTCCAGATTGAGCGGCAAATCGGTCGCGTCCTGAATGCGTTTCAGATCCTCGTCGCGAATGTGGCGACGATCTTCGCGTAAATGCGCGGTTATGCCGTCTCCGCCCACGCTGGCGACTATTTCGGCAGCGCGAACCGGATCGGGATGATCGCCGCCTCGGGCATTACGGATGGTCGCAACGTGATCGATATTCACACCAAGGCGGAGTCTGGATTGCATTATTTGCGGCTTCCCGGCTTTGTTACTGGAACAGCGGCGAGCTCGGCCGGAATGGAATCGGCGTCATAAGTCGGGAAGGTGATATCGATCAGCGCGTGATACGGCACGTCGAAGCTGACATCGCCGCCCGAACGGTTGACGATAGACACCAGCGCCAGAACTTCACCGCCTGCATCTTCCACAGCTTTCATCGCTTCCTTTGAAGAGAGGCCGGTTGTCACAACATCTTCCACGACAATGACCTTCTCACCGTCTTTCAGGCCAAAACCGCGGCGGAAGCCGAATGTTCCGTCCGGCCGCTCCAGAAACATCGCTTCCTTGCCCAGAGCACGACCCATTTCATGGCCGATGATGATGCCACCCATTGCAGGTGATACAACCGTGTCGATCTGCGAACGGAGGTCGCGGGGAAGCTTGGCAGCGAGAGCGCTGGCGAGTCGGCTGGCACGCATCGGGTCCATCAGCACCCGGGCGCATTGCAGATAGTGGCCGCTATGCTTGCCGGAGGACAATTTAAAGTGGCCTTCGAGCAGCGCTTCGCTGGCGCGGAATTCGGAGAGAACTTCGTCTTCGGTCATGGTGTTTTGCTGTTATTCCCGATGGTGGTTGCCTGTATGACAACAATGATTGCGGATTTTTCTCCTAGAAGCGCTTGAGGCATGGGGCAACCATGCGTATAGGCGCGGCAGAAATGTCCCTGTAACGGGATGGTTGGGGGCTGCGTGATGCAGCTTTGATTTGTGAAACGGAAAGCGGCTACGCATGATTTTCGGTAAGCGGCCTCACGGGGCTTTTCGAGTGGTAATTACGGCTTGGGCAGCTCTGATGCTGGTTCTCGCTCCGCAGGCGGCAGTTGCGCAAGATGCAGCCGAAACCGATTCTGTAGTTGCGGAAGAATCAGCAGATTCTGCTGCGGCTGAAACGTCCGGCTACACGCCGCTTGGTCCTGAAATGATTAAGGGGCAGCCGGTCAATGGCGAAATCGATTTCCAGCCGCAATTTACCGATGACGGTGAATATGCCTACAACATGCACACCTATGTGCTGATGCCGGTCATTACCGTAATCAGCCTGTTCGTGCTGTTTCTGCTGTTCTGGGTGGTTGTCCGTTTTCGCCAGAAGGCCAATCCGGTTCCTTCGAAAACCACACACAACACGCTGATCGAGGTTGTCTGGACACTCGTACCTGTCCTTATTCTCGTCGGTATTGCGATCCCGTCCATCACATTGCTGGCGCGCCAGTATGAATCGCCACCCGAAGATGCGGTTACGATCAAGGCGACCGGTTACCAGTGGTACTGGGGCTACACCTATCCAGACAATGGCGGCTTCGAAGTAATCTCGAACATGATGCCGGAAGAAGATGCGATTGCCGCCGGTCTTCCTGCGCAGCTCGCCGT
>JAHDDJ010000377.1 GCA_020629385.1 Erythrobacter sp. | reverse complement strand
CCTGGCTGCGGCCTTTACCCGTGCGTCGTGCAGGGCTCCGGCTTTCTGGCGGTAATCCTCACCCGCAACAGTGGATGCTTTTTCGAGTGCGCCAATGCCAGCCTCGCCTCCTTCAATAGCGTCCAGCTGGGCACGCATTTCGCGCATAAGATCGGGCAGAGCATCGACATCGCAGCGATGTTTGCGCGCCGCCGCCCTGAGTTCGAACAACCGCGTTTCCGCATCATCAAGCGCGGCGGGATCATGCACCAGCTGGTATCCCGCTTCGCGCAACTTATCTTCAGCTTCCCCGGCTTCGACAACTGCCCGGTCGAGCGAAGCCAGCGCTTCGGACAGAAGCGGGTGCTCTTCCGCGATCCGGTCCAGCTTGCGCGCAGCGCTACGCAGCGAAGCCAGCGGCGAGTTCGATCCGTCCCACACCTTGCGCAGATCTTCCAGCTCGCCCTGAAGCCGTTCGCCTTTCTGCATATCGGCGCGCAATCCGGCGAGCTGCGCTTCTTCACCCGCTTCCGGCTGCAATTCGGTCAATTCCGCCAGATGCGCGATCAGCAAATCCTGGTCTTCCTTAGCCTGCACGATGGAAGCCTTCGCCTCTTCCAAAGCTGCCTTGGCTTCCTGCCATTTGGCCCAGGCCTTCGCGACGCCCTCTATTTTGGCCCCGGCATAGCGGTCGAGCAGCATCCGGTGGCCACGCGGGTTGACCAGCCCGCGATCATCATGCTGGCCGTGCAGTTCAACCAGAGCGCCGGCCATTTCGCGCAGTAGCGCCACGCCGACGGGTTGGTCATTGACGAAGGCCTTGGAACCGCCATCGGCCTTCACCCGGCGGCGCAGGATCAGCGGCTCGCCCGGTTCCACCTCGACCTCGGCATCGTCCAGCACAGACGCGATCACAGCAGGCATCGCGGCAAACTCAAATGTCGCGGTGACGCTGGCCTGATCCTCACCCGCACGCACCAACCCGCTATCTGCGCGATTGCCGAGCACGAGGCCCAGCGCATCGAGCAGGATGGACTTGCCCGCGCCTGTCTCCCCCGTCAGCACGCCCAGCCCGCCTGCGAATTGCAGGTCAAGCGCCTCGATCAGGACGATGTTACGGATGGAAAGCTGCGTCAGCATGATTGCCCGATTCTCTAGCCCAACACAGCGCGCAGGTCACGATTGAAAGAACAGGTTGCGAACAACTGTTTCGCGATCCGGATTGAACCCGCGCGACCACCAGAACGACAGATCGTCGAGAAGTTTTGGAGTTACGGCTTTTCCTGCTAGATCAGCAGCGGGTGGTTGGGGAATTACCATGAAATTGTTCTGCACACTGGCGGCAGCGTCAGCTTTGATATTACCGTTTCCTGTTGCAGCGGACACGCTGGAAGAGCTGGATGTTCTGGCGGAAACCGCTGTCAACGAAGAAGCCGGTATTCTACTGGCTCAGGAGCAAGCGTCTCGCGGCGAATTTCTGGAAGCCATCGGCACGCTGGAGCGTGTGTTGGCGCTGCATCCCAAATCGCAATCGGCGCGTTTGCTGCATGCGGTCTATCTCTGCCGGATCGATGATCAGCCCGGCGGGGCGGCGGAATTGAAAAAACTGAAGAAGAAGCAGTTTCCCGAAGACCTCTGGGCGCAGGCACAGTCGATCTGCACCGTGCCGGAGGGGAACTGAGCCATGGCCGTCACCCGTATCATGTCGCCCAAAGCCCTGTTCCTTGCAGCCATGGCAGCATTTATCGCGATCACGCCAGCGGCGTCCGCACCCGTCCGTGTCGGTATCGCTGCGACGGTTGTTGGCGATGTCCGGCTCAGCAATGCGAGCATTACCAAGCCGGTGAAGATCCAGCGGCGGCAACGCCTTGCCTGGGGGGATACACTGCGCACCAAGAAAAGCAGCAAGGTGCAAATCCTGTTGCTCGATCGTTCTACTTTGACCATCGCTTCGTCTGCGCGGTTGACGATCAACAAGTTTGTTTATGATCCGACCAAAAGCCGATCGACCAGCGCCACTGTGGCCAAGGGCGCGTTTCGCTTTATGTCCGGGCGCAAGACGCCCAAATCCTCTGCCAATATCGGCACGCCGTCAGGGTCCATTGGCATTCGCGGAACCATGCTCGACGG
>JAHDDJ010000031.1 GCA_020629385.1 Erythrobacter sp. | reverse complement strand
TCCCGCCCTTTGCAGAATTCGGGCGACCAGCTCGCCGCGAGCGTATAGCCGGTGACCGGTAAACGGCGCGGTTTGGCTTGCGGGGTGATTTTCGGGACCGAAATGCTGACAGGCATGCGGCACTGATAGGCTTGGGCATTCGCAGTTGCAGGGCTGACCAGCACCGCAACACCCCAAAGTGTTGCCTGGGCCAGCGAGAATTTAGCTGAAAACATCCGGGTCGTTCGTATATTCACCCTTGAACCAGTCGCTTGCATCAGGCCGGAACAGCATGACGATCATGGCCGCTGTAAGCACGATCCCGACAAGCGTTGTGGCGGTCAGAAGCGAGAAGCCGGTGGCGAACAGGCTTGGCAGGGTCAGGGCCGCCCCTGCGCCGGCCAGGATTGCGTAAATCCAACGCGCAAAATTGCTCGCCCGGCGGGCAATCAGATACCACAGCAGCAGATTGATCGCGACGCCGAACAGATAGGCGCCCAGCATGAAGCCGCCGCCCATTTCCATCCCTGCTGTATTGGGGTCGGCTTGCAGTTGGGCCATTGCCGCATCGTAATTTACGAAATAGCCGACCAGTCCAAGCGCCAGACTGATGAAGAAAAGTCTCTCAAACGTAATAATTGAACTCGGACGCATGCCTTTGGCCCCTTCCCTGAGCTGTTTGAAATACGATCAACAGAACTTGAATTTATAGCGGCGTAAAGTCCAGCCCGATATCGGCGGCAGGTGCGCTTTGAGTCAGGCGACCAACCGACACGTAATTCACGCCGGTGGCCGCTTTGGCCTTGATAGTATCGAGATTGATCCCGCCAGATGCCTCTGTAGGAACGCGGCCAGCGACCAGCGCAACGGCTTCGCGCAGGAGGCCAGGCTCCATATTGTCGAGCAACAGGCGGGTGGCTCCTGCCTCAAGTGCTGGTTCGATCTGGTCGATCCGGTCGACTTCGCAGATGATTTCTTTAACACCGGCGTCGACCGCGCGGCGTACGGCTTCCCCGACACTGCCAGCGACAAGCACATGGTTGTCCTTGATCATGGCCGCGTCCCACAAGCCCATGCGGTGATTGCTGGCCCCGCCCATGCGGGTTGCGTATTTTTCCAGATGGCGCAGTCCGGGAATGGTCTTGCGGGTATCGAGAAGAGTACAATCGGGGTTATCCATCACATCGACATATTCGCGCACCATGGTTGCAATGCCGGACAGGTGCTGGACTGTATTGAGTGCGCTGCGTTCTGCAGTCAGCATAGCGCGGGCATTGCCCGACAGGCGCATCAGATCGGCACCCGGTTCGACAGCTTGTCCCTCATCTACGAGAATTTCGATTTTCATGTCGGGCTGGAGCGCCCGGAAGAACGCCTCTGCAACCGGCAGTCCGGCGACGACGATCGGGTCGCGACTGTCCATCACGCCGGAAAAGCGGGCGTCTGCGGGAATAACGCTTTCGGAGGTTACATCGCGGCCGCCCCCGGGCAGCCCGTTTCCCAGATCCTCCGCCAGCGTGTCACGAACAAATGCGTCGAGGTCGAACCCCTCCAGCGACCACTGCGTCAAAACGCGTTCTCCCTCAATGTACGAAACGGGCGACAACGTCGCGATAGGACCGGCTGACTTTTACTTCGGCGCCGCTGTCCAGCACGAGAAAACATTCGCCATTGGTATGCGGTTTTACCTGACGAACCTGATCCAGATTGACGATCCAGCTGCGATGGACGCGCTGGAAATTGCGCGGATCCAGACGGCGTTCCAGATCCTTCATGGTTTCGCGCAGGATCAGCGAATTGTCGGCGGTATATATACACATATAATCACCAGCTGCCTCGATCCGTTCGATGGAGTCTACCTCGACGCGGAAGATCTGACCGCGATCTTTCACATTGATTAGCTTTTCGAAACGGTCCGCGGTTTCGCCTTCGCTCTCTGTGAATTCCTCGGCAGCATCCGGTGCAACTTCGGCAAGGACATTGAGCAGTTTTTCGGCGTCTTCGGTCGAGCGTTTTTCTGCCAATCGAACGCGAATGCGTTCAATGGTGTCCGCCAGCTTGTCCTCGTCCACCGGCTTCATCAGATAGTTGACGGCATTCGCCTCAAACGCACGTATCGCATGCTCCTGAAATGCGGTCACAAAGACAATTAGCGGAGGTTCGATTTCCATCACGCCTTTGACCACGCTGAAGCCGTCAAAGCCGGGCATCTGGATGTCGAGGAACACCACATCGGGCTTCTCGGTCTTGATTTTGCGGATTGCCTCGCGGCCATTGGCGCATGTGTCGATCACTTCGACATCCTCAAATGCCTGCAAGCGCAATTGCAGGCCCTGAATGGCCAGTTTTTCGTCATCGACGATGATTGCTCTTATGGTCATGTCTGTGTTCCAATCTGCTGTGGGGGCAGCGTTTGGGCTGGGGAACCTTGCGTTGGTGAAGCCAATTTCGGTTTCTCGCTGCGCAACTCCTGTGGAGCGATTTGCGCGTCCGGGTCTGAGGCTTCGCTGAACGGTATTTCGATCAGCACGGTAAAGCCGCCCGTCGCGGGCGTGCGGATATCGAATGTGTGGTCATCGCCATAGGCCTGGGCAAGGCGGTCGCGAATATTCGCCAATCCCACACCGGTGGACACATGCTGGTTTTCTCCCGTCAACGCATCGGGCAAATTGTGTCCGCGGCCATCGCCCTGCAAGCCGGGGCCTGTATCCGAAACGGCGATCCGCAACTTTTGTCCGACGAGCTGCGCCTGCAGACTGATCTTCGCGCCCTCTTCCTGCGGAGAAACGGCATATTTAATCGCATTTTCGACCAGCGGTTGCAGCAACATCGCGGGCAGCTGGGCCTTGGCAGCCGCAGGCTCGATATCGAATTCGGTCCGCAACCTGTCTTCGAACCGCATCCGCTCGATCCCGAGATAGAGTTTCAGCGTTTCCACTTCCTGTGCCAGCGTGACAGTACCGCTCGCTTCGATCATCAGCGTGTGTCGCAGGAAAGACGACAAGCGGGTGAGCATGGCATTGGCGGGTTCGGTTTGTTTGAGCAGTACCAGCGTGCTGATCGAATTCAGCGTATTGAACAGGAAGTGCGGATTAAGCTGATACCGCAGCATGGCCAGCTGCGCGCTGGTGGCCTGTGCCTCAAGCCGTTCTAGCCGATCCGCCTGTTCTTCCACCTGCAGGAAGAAATTGATTGCATAATACAGCGCAGACCACGCACCCAGCAGCGTCATCGGCAGATAAAACAGGCCGATTACTAGCTGCGTGAACGACGAGTCGCTGCTCGGACGAGACAATTGCAGGACCCAGGCATCGATGAACGTGTAGAGCCCGACCGAGGCGGCCAGAACTATTGCCGTCACACCCCAGGTGACCAAGGGTTTGCGGTTTATCAGCTCGCGGTAAATGACCGACAGGATGAGCGTCACCGAAAAACCGGTGATCGCGCTGATCAACAATTGCAGCAGGATGGATGGCGGTTGCTGGTTGGCAATTGCAGCCATTGCGCGCAACAGGAACGCGCCGCCCCAGCCTGCGAATTGCAGGTTCCAGAATGCCCTGTTCTTGTTGGCGAAGAACGGCGTTGGCTGGAAAGGCAGGACGGCCATAAGACCGCTTTAGCGCAAGTCAGGCCCAAACGTCACTTTAGTTTTGCGCTGCGTTGCACATCGTGTATTATTTGCGGCCAAGGGAGAGTTCGTGATGGATATCAAGACAGGCCAGATGCATCAGGATGGCGAGCACGCCAAATTCCGCGAGATGAAAGAAGGCACAGCAGAAGACTGGGCGCTCATCAGCAAGCATTACATGGAGTTCGCCTCCGACCTGCCGGACCGCGTGCTAACCCATCTCAAATTGCTCGAAGGCGATTTCGGCGGCTTTCCCGTGTGCCGTCTGGAGCACTCGCTGCAAACAGCGACCCGTGCCCATCGGGATGGCCGCAACGAACGCTATGTCGTCATGGCGCTCATGCATGACATCGGCGATACGCTGGGAACCTATAACCATCCCGATGTTGCTGCAGCAATTCTCAAGCCCTTCATTACCGAGGAAGAACACTGGATTTGCCAGCACCATGGCATTTTCCAGGGCTATTATTTCTTCCACTTCATCGGCAGCGACAAGGATATGCGCGAGCAGTATCGCGATAACCCCTATTTCGATGCCTGCGCGGAATTCTGCGAGAAATATGATCAGGCGGCATTTGACCCTGCTTATGACAGCGAACCGCTCGAATTTTTCGAGCCGATGGTGCGCCGGGTTATGGCGAAGCCGCTCTCGTCGATGTATGTCAACGAGGACTAGTCGCGCGCAAATTGCGGGGTAAAGTCCCGTTTCCAGTCTGCTGTTCCGTCTCGGGCAAGAGATGCGCGTATTTTGGGCAATTCCGCTTCGATCATGGCGAGGCGTTCGTCCCATCCATCATGCTTGCGCCATAGCCGCAACCCGCCATTATTGTCCGGCCCCCAGCGCCGCATAAACCGCGCTGCTGCAGCCGGATCGTACCCTGCATTGGCTAGGATCCACGGCATCAACCGGTCCGCTTCGCGCTCGGTCTGGCGAATATCGCGTCGCTTCTTGCCGCGCGATTTCAGCCACTGTGTGTGACCAACAAATATATGCGCAAGCTCGTGCGCGATTACGGCAGCCAGCTCGTCGTCAGGATAGGTCAGGCCAACAAAGTCGCGACCGATCGACACGCGGACACCATCGGTGGTGGCTCGGGAATAGTGTGGAACCAGTTCGACATAGCCTGTGCAGGCAAGTTCCGAGCGTAGAGTGACAGGAGTATCGATGCTTGCCAGTGTCACAGTCATTTCCTGGGCGAACCCTGCCAACATGGCATTTAATTCTCCGGCGCGAAGCCAGGATTGCTCAGGGTCGAATGTTGCCTGCGTTACTTCATATCCTGACAGCGAGACGACTTCCTGTCCTGCCATCAGGCCTGCTCGCGCTGCCGCCGATCCCTCGGCTATTGCGTGAATGAAGATATCGCCATCGATCGCATTGGCTGTGCGAACAGCGGCCGGGTCACCATAGCGCGCTGCGTCATCCAGCAGGATACCGCTTTCATACTGCGTATTTTCGCAAAAGGCCGCATTGGCGGTTCGCAGCTTGTGGCTGATGGAGTGGATGCGTGAATCCGATTCGCGCAGCTTTTCGAAACTTGCCGTAGAGACGCCGTCCAATTCATGCGCCGCAGCGGTCGTGTTGAGCAGCAGGGCGCTGGCAAGTGCGGCAACGCAGAGCTTCCGCATCAGGATTCCCGGGCGGCGTCGATGGCTTCCTGTAGTTTTTCGGTGCCAACTGCGCCCTCGAATGCCTGCGAGCCTACAACCCAGCTCGGTGTTCCGCCAAAGCCAAGCTGGCGCGCAAGGTTGGTGTTTTTGGAAAGCTCGAAACCGGCGGCTGGCGAGTTAATAAAATCCTGCGCTGCGGCCAAATCCAGTCCAGCCTCGGCGGCTGCTGACATGATTGCATCATCGCTCATCGAGCTCTGGTTAAACATCGCATCATGAAATGCGGGGAATTTGCCCTGCTGTGCGGCGGCAAGTGCCATTTTGGCCGGGCGATCGCTACCTTCGAAGATCGGCCATTCGCGGATGACAACTTTCAATTCGGGATTGGCCGCGATCAGGCTGTCAATATGTGGACGGCTCATCTTGCAAAAGGAGCAGCCATAATCGGTGAATTTGACCAGCGTGATCGAACCTTCGGGATTGCCGAGAATGGCACCGGGGAATGGGCGCGTTACTTCATCACCTGCTGCGGCCAGCCGTTCCTGAACGAGCGACTGTTCGTATTTCTCGGCCATTTCCGGCAAAATCTCCGGATTGTCGAGCAAGTAGGATTTGGTGAAATCATTTCCCAAACCGCTCAGCGACCACAGTGCAGCTCCGCCAAAGCCGAAGACCAGCGCTGTCAGGGCTGTGACGAGTGTCGAACGCATCGTGCTGTTTTCCATAATTGCGCGCTAGCGGCGCTCTTTGATCTGTTCAAGCGCGGCGCGTGCCTGAAGGCCGATATCCTGCGCCCGGATCCAGTCTGGCGAACCCTTGGGAAGGCCCACTTCGGCGGCCTGCGCGCTCCGGATGGCCTGCGGGTATTGGCGGCTCATCACCTGCTGTTCGGCGCTGGCCAGCTTGGCGCGCGGCATGTCGCCCTTGGCTGCGTAGACTACGCCGAGCTGGTACCACGCAAACGGGTTTAGCCGGTCACGGGCAACAGCGGCGCGCAAAACCTGCTCGGCTTCGACAAAATGCTCTTCATTCTCGGTCGCGATCAGCGCGTGCCCGAACATCGAGGCAATCAGCGGCTCGTTCAGCGTAAGCCGCGAAGCTTTGCGCAACGGCTCCAGCGCTTCGTTTGGCCGTCCTGATTCCAAAAGTACCTGGCCTTTGAGTTCGAGAAAATAGGGATCCTCAGGATCGAGCTGGATGAGCGCATCAGCCTCTTCCAGCGCCTGATCGATCAGCGCGTTCTTGTGATAGGCATAGGCGCGTGCGTAACGGGCGGATACGTCATTCCGTGTCTCGGGAAATTCGCGCAATGTGCGGGCCGGGTCGGCCTGATAGCCAAACAGTTTCGCTTTCACTCGCTCGAAGCGTTGCTGGAGAACAGGATCAGCCGGATTTTCCCATGCCGGATCGACGATGTAAGTTTCTCGCAGACGCGCTATCCTGTCGCCCGAAAGGGGATGCGTGCGGCTGAATGCCGCATCATCGGACTGGCTGACTCCATAACGAAATTCCAGATTCTGCAATTTTTTGAAGAATTCCAATGAGCCGCGACCGGAAATTCCCGCTTTGGACAGATATTCCGCGCCCGCTGCATCGGCTGAGGATTCTTGCACCCGCGAGAATGCCAGAAACTTACCGACTGCGGCTTGCTGGCCAGCGGCAAGAATACCCATGCCCGCTTCACCGGCACCGGCGAGCACGGCTGCGGCGCCCAGAAGCAAGGAAAGGATTGTGATGTTGGTCGCCTGCCCGATACCCTCGCTATAGCGGTTGATATGCCCGCCAGTGATATGGCCGAGTTCGTGCGCAATAACACCCTGAACCTCTTCAGCAGTGTCGGCGGCTTCGATCAGACCGGTATGGATGTAAACAACCTGCCCGCCGGCAACGAAGGCGTTGATCGACCGGTCATTTATCAGGACCATATCGACATTGCCCGGTTCCAGGCCGGCGGCCTCGATTAGCGGAGCCGCCATATCGGCCAGCAAGGCCTCGGTCTCGGCATCACGCAGGACCGATTGCGCTGCGACCGGCTGCGCGGCCATCGCAACCAGCGCGAACGCCGCGAGAAGTTTTGCAAAGTATGTCGAAATCAAGCGCATCGCAGAGTGCTAGCGGGTTTCGGGCTGAACGGGAACTGAAGCTTGCTCGGCGGAAGCGCGCTTTTGTGCTGCGACGCTACGTACAAATTCGGCGATCCGGTCGATGACGGCAGGATCGCGCCGCCACGGGCTGGCCAGGGCCGTCAGTATCCCTGTGTGATCAAACGCAGGAAAGTATTCTGCTTTGGCGGTACCACCAGCCTCGGTGATGGCGCTGGTCAGAACTCTGGTGTTGCGCGGCTTCACGGTTGTGTCTTGTTCGCCGGTCAAAAGCAGCATGGGCGGTGCATCCCCGCTAACGAAATTGACCGGCTGGGTATTCTCTGGCTCAGGTGCTTCGCCAAAGCTTGCCTTGGTGGAATCGCTATCGAAAGGATAGAAATCATAGGGCCCTGCCAGTCCGATGAAGCCTGCGATCACCTCTTTATCCAGCCCCTCACGCTCCAGCCATTGAGGATCAAGCGTCACCATCGCCGCGTTGTAGGCACCGGCAGAATGCCCGGAGACGAAAATTGCTTCAGGATCGCCGCCATATTGCGCGATATTGGCCCGCGTCCACGCGACCGCTTTTGCCGTATCTTCGAGCATCGCAGGGAACTTGCCTGCCTCGCCCAGACGGTAGCCTGAAAGGACCACGATGAAACCTTCCGGCACCAGTCCGCGCGCGACGAAGCCGTAATCATCGGGGTCACCGGCGCGCCAGCTGCCGCCATGGGCAAAAACGAGTACCGGCTTTTGCACGTCCTTTTTGCCATCGCCATAAATAGCGAGCTTCTGAAACGCACTGTTTCCGATCGAAACGGTCTGGAGCAGATTTACCCCGCGTTCGCCGCCGGTGATCCGGTCTACCGTGTCCAGCACCGCAGGCCCGTTCCGGCTAATCGCCACCTGAAGGGCGATCCATGCCGCGAGCAGGATGAATGCCACACTTGCGAAAGCCCACAACATGCGCGTCTTCCCCTTCGATCTCATTGCGATAGTACCCCGAAAACTGTGTTGCGGCTCAAACGTATGATCGAAGGATATGATCCGGTAAACGCAAAAAGCGGCCCAGTGCGTTAGCACGGGCCGCTTTTTGATCCACTGGACCGAAATCAGTCGGTGAGTTTGCGCGCCACTCTCTCGATCAGCGGGATGTCGTCGGCCACTTCGCCCAACACGACCACTTCGCCATCGGGCATGCGACGGATCATCACGACGCCAAATTCCTTGCCGTCCGGATCAATGGAAGAAAGTGGCTGGCCCTCTATGCCCCGTAGCTTTTTGACAATCGCCGCCTTGGGTTCGTCTGCAGCTTCGACCGGTTTTCCTGCGTCTTCCTTGCGCAACCGCCGCTCGGCTTGCACGACGCCTTTGAGGCCGCCCTCTGCGGTTGACAGAAATTCCGCAAGGCCGCCCTTTTCGATCCCGACGCGCTGGGCGTGTGCGAGAACTGCGGCATATTCGGTAAGCCGTGTCTTGTCGTAATCCGATCCGAAAACCAGCTTCACAACCGGCGTCATCGGCGCGCGTTCCTGAATTGTCAGGCCGTTTTCCTCGACCAGTTCGGCAAATTCTTCCGGCGCTTCGGCAGCTGCGACGCTGACGTCATAGGCCCGGCCAACAGCGGCGTACAATGCGCTACGGGTCCGGTCTTCAGAGGATTTTGCATGCTGGGCGAGTTCACGTGCTTCGGCCAGACAATCATACAAGCCGGCATCCGGATCGGTCTGGATGGGCGGCTCTTCCGCAGTAAGTTGTTCCACCGGCGCATCAGCTGACGGAGGAACGATATCATCCACCGAAACGCTCAGCACCGGTTCGTCATTCGCCGGCATGCCGAAACTATGGCTGGGTTCGTCCATGGACAGATCATCGTCATCGCTGCTTGCAGCGGCTCCGCCGCGCGGTGCGATAAGCGAGGACAGCCGGGCAACGACAGCATCGTCGGCCTCGTCTTGCTCGCTCTCTTCACCAAACTCGGGTGCGGGGAACGCATCCGGTGCTTCGGCAGAATCGGAAAGCGGACCATCCGCCCAATCGGAGACAGGCTCCTCTGCGCGGTCATCGGCCTGGGGCTCGTTTTCTTCGAGCGCCTGGTCGATTTCCAGCAGCAATTCGTCTGTGGTGATCTGGTCGGCCATTTCCTTCCAGTTGATCACGCCATAGATGAAATCGATGGTTTCGCCGTCGCTGGAATAGGGTAGCAAAATTCCGCGATACAGGATCGTGGCATTGCGCTGGTTGACGAATTCAGCCTCGAAGCCGATCGGAGCCTGGTTCGCCAGAATCTGCATGTAGTGATCGGTGATGCGGCTCAGCAGCGAACGGCTGGGAACGTCGGATAGTTGCGAAATTTCGGAGTCGGTCCCGCACTCGCCAGCCAGCTCAGCGCCAAGATACTGGATCGCCGGATCTTCGATGCCGGAGGTGAAGTCGAGCAAAACGCTAAAGGGTCCGAAATCGTTGAGCTCTTCCGGTTCCAGATCTTCGATCGACGGGAAATTACGGTCGTCGAGCAGGCTCGCCCAGTGATTATAGGCGCGCACCTGCATACGGCGTTCATCGGTGCCGATCGATGCAGGAGGCGGCTCGTGGCCGGTCTCGTCATCAGCCACGTCATAATCATCGTGATCACCGCTATAACCGGTCGATCCGAAATTTCCGCGCAACGTATCCATGGCCGCAATAGCCCCCTTGGTGACAATTCAAGGAACCTTTTGCCGATGCGTGGTAAATATACTGTTAAGAACGAATGGTAGTTTTGAAGCTTGGACGAACTGACGCCAGATCAGAGGTCACAGCATGTAACGCATTCTGATTGCTTGCGATTGTTCGCCCTCCGTGACGTCAAACGCTGCTGCATTGAATTTGGGCGGGCCCATTCGGACCTTGGCGTCACGCGAAAATCCGAAACCCTCTTTCGGCATCATCATCAAAGCGCGATCTGCCTTGCCATTGTTGTTTTCGTCGTGGAGCAAGGCGATTGCGTAGCGACCAGGTTTTACATCGGTGAAACGAAAGGTGACTGTGCCTGCAGCGTTGACGACCTTGCTGTAAGCATTGGCATCGCCGCGGCATTTGGGGAATTTCTTGGGGTTGGTGGTCATGCACGCACGCACGACACCCTCGCTGGATCGCAGATCCGTCACGGTCACTTTCACAGTACCGGTTGCAGGCGCGTTATTTGCGCCCAGCAGCAATGCGGCAGGCGCACTCAGCGCGAGCGGGACAGCGCGTCGGAAATTCCCTTGTCGGTTCCGCACAGCCGGTCCCAGAACCGGAAATATAGCCCGTAATTGCATGTATATGCCTCATGATGACGCTGGTGATGGCTGGCTGTTATCAGCCAACCGCCTAACCGCGAGTGAACAAGTGCGCGGGGAAACATTTCCCAGCCCATATGATTGGTGACGCCCATCAGGGTCATGATTGCCAGAACCAGACCCAGCATACCGACATGGATAGGGATCACGAATACCAGCAACGGTATGACCACAGCGCCGGTTATTGCCTCAACAGGATGAAAGCTCATCGCGGCCCATGCTGTGGGCGGGCGACTGGCGTGATGCACAGCATGGGCGATACGGAATAGCCGGGGCTGATGCATCCAGCGATGCGTCCAGTAAAACCATGTGTCATGCGCGAACAGATAGGCGAACAGAGATACCGGTAAATACCACAGCGGGTATGCATCTATGTCTGTATATATTTGTGTCCATCCGCGGTTCTGCCAACCCCACGCGACCATACCGGCCGGGATTCCGTAGATCGCCGCGGAAAGTAGCGACCAGCCTATCTCTTTGCGGATTTGTGTGTCGAGTGTTGCGTACAAGCCAGGGCGCACCTTACCCGTGGCCCATGCAAAAAAACCGCTCGTCAGCAGATAGCGCACCGCAACAATCGCGGTCATGGCGAGGGCAGAAATGATGATCGCGGGCGTCATATCTCCGTTCTATGCCCGACTGTCTGGCCCAGCGACAGACACAAAAGCGACAGACACAAAATCGCTATGTTATCCTTGCGCCCAGGCGGAGCATTCGGAATCGGCCGCCACAACCTGCCGCCGCAGCGAAGCTCGTGCCAGTCGTTCCACTTCCACCTTGCGCCGGGCAGCGGCAAGGGGGTGCGAGGGTGCCGGGCGCACTATCTCTGCATCATATTCATCTGCCACGATAATGCCGCAGCAATCAGGGCGGTATTGATCCGTTTCCAGCGGTCCGCGATCAAGCCCCGGAGGCAGGCCCCAATAGAACCTGTCGCAGAATTCGAGATAGTCGGGCCATTTATTGTCGCCCAGCAAATCGGCGCGGCTTACCTTTATTTCGACAATGATGATGCGCCCTTTGGCATCAATGCCCATCAGATCGGCACGCCGACCGTTACGCAAGGGCATTTCGGAAAGGCACCACGTATCATTGCGCCCGAACAGCCTCAGGATTCCTCTCGCCACATGTGCAGCATGCAAGGACGAAGTGGCAGGAATGTCGGCAACAGGCGCTGGGTGAATCATGCCCCAGCATTGGAACATACAAAGAACATGGTCAAGCTGGTTTGTGACCTGTGCGTTCAGGCCGAGCGCTTGGGCCCCAAAGCTCCCGGTTCGGGTAACAGGCCCAATACCGCCTCGCGTGCAGCGTGATACTCGCTCCACAACGTCAACGCGGCGGCGGTGGGATTCTGCCCTCGTGCATTGGTTGCGAGCAATGCTGCGAGCCCCGGCTGCATCATGGCCGCCATGTCGGTGATTTGGTTCTTGGCAAGGTCATAGCGCCAGCCATCCACATCGCGGATAAGCGCGGCAAAATTGCGCATTTTGGGCGTGGGTTTCTCGGGAGCTAACCCGGCCATCATCGCCACGGCCGCAGCCGCATCCTGCACGGCATTCCATTGACGGCTGAGAGAACTGGAGCGTTCGCGTGCAGCAGCAGCGTTGGCGTTTCGGCCCAAAGATGGCGGATGCGATTCCATAATTCGGGCCGAATAGCAGCCAAGCACTTGCCAAATCGCTAATAGCGCCAGCTTTCTGCATCATAGCCCAGTTGTGCTGCAACTTCCCCGGTACGTCTGCGGATGTCCGAAACTTCATTTGGCGATAGGCGGTTTTTCCATTTGTTGAGCGTCGCTTGCCCGTCCCGCCGGATGTAGGATCCGCCTTGGTCAAAGTCCTGCCGGCCGGCAGACAGGTTCTTTGACAAGAATGCCTCGACTGCCGCTGTCCGGGAGGCGCCGCAAAACTCGAAGAGGCCATCGATCGTTGGTGCTGTGTTTTCGACCATCTGGTCCTGACGCAGCACAAGCGTTCTGGTGTTGTCGACCAGATATTTCACTGCAAAAAGGTAGATGATGCGCCATAGATGCGATGCCTGTGTCACAAGACCGCCCGGTTCTTGTGCCAATTGCGCAATTGTTTCAGCCTCCTCGGGCAGTGCTTGCAAAAGGTCCGGCTGCATAAGATTGGCAAAATCGAACCCGTGCCCGGCGCGCTTGAAACTTTCAGCAAAGGCGCAAGGGTGCCTGATGGTCAGAACGACCTGCATTCCGAACATCTCCTGCAGCGCCGCTGCTGAAAAGATCAGAAACGGATCCTTCAGTACCGCAGGTTGGGGTTTGAGCATCATTGGCAGAGTGCGCTGGCAATAGCGCACGACCTGCAATGCCTGGCGCGGTGAACGCACTGTCGTGACGCGGCGCATGAGTTCCGCCGGAAACCCTCGTCCCACAATGGCTTTTGCGAGAAAGTCCGCCAGCTCTGCGACCCGCTCGCTAGTGTAAAACTCATACCAGTTGGGCGGATTGATCGATGCATAACTGAGGGTCGGCTCGGGATTGGTGGGTTCATGCAAAATATGGAATTCCGGCGCTGTCGCCAGAAGCCGCCCGACCAGCGTGGTCATCGAATAATGGGTGCCCGTGACGATCACCGAGCGTTGCAGCAAATCGAAAGCGGGCTGGGTGCGGACCATGCCTGTTCCTATGCATCACACCCTGATGCTGCAAGCACCACGATTAGCACTGGCACCCCCTGACCGGCTTTGCTAAGCGCTGCCGCACATTGCAGCCTGGCAATGCAATCTTGGCCCGGCACCCGTAGCTCAGCTGGATAGAGCGCTGCCCTCCGAAGGCAGAGGCCAGAGGTTCGAATCCTCTCGGGTGCGCCATTA
>JAHDDJ010000376.1 GCA_020629385.1 Erythrobacter sp. | reverse complement strand
GCGAGATATTGTACGCTGGTTTCCAGCGCTGCTTTCGCTACGCCCATGACATTGTAGTGCGGGATCACTTTCTCCGCGCCGTAATATGTCAAGGTCAGGATCGATCCGCCATTCGGCATCATCTCTGCAGCGCGTTTGGTCACCGCGACCAGACTGTAGGCGGAGATGTTCATCGTCATCAGGAAATTGTCGAGACTGGTATCGACATATTTGCCGCGCAGCTCGCTTTTGTCGGAAAAGCCGATTGCGTGAACAACGAAGTCAATTGTGTCCCAACGTTCTTTCAGCGTATCGAATGCTGCATCCAGAGCGGACATTTCCGATACGTCACATTCAAAAGTAAAGTCTGATCCGAGTTGCTCAGCCAACGGCTTAACCCGTTTGGCAAGGGCCTCGCCTTGGTAGGTAAAGGCCAGTTCAGCGCCCTGTTCGCGCAATTTCTTGGCGATACCCCAGGCCAGCGACTTGTCATTCGCCAACCCCATAATCAGGCCGCGTTTTCCTGCCATCAAACCTGTCATTGTTCTTCGTCCTTCATCGTATCGTCAGGCCCTTGGTCATCGGGTTCGGCCAAGGCTGCATTGAGTTCTGCCCCTACCACCATCCCTAAGCCTACCAGCCAGAAAAAGAAAAGCGTGATCATGATCCCCGCCAGACTGCCATAGGTCAGATCATAGGTGAAAAACTGCTTCAGCACCGGCGGCAAGGCCAGCGTTACGCCGATCCACCACATTGTGACAACAACCGCGCCGGGCCATTTCGGATAAGCCCTTCCGCGATATGCTTCTGGTGTCAGGCTGATGAACAGCATGTAGATCGAGCCGAAAAGACCAATTGCGGGCACGATCCGGGAGAAAGACAGGCTGGATGTGAGATCGGTCAACCACGGGACATACTCGGCAATAACTTGCTGGGCTGCACCGATGGCCACTTGTGCGATAAGCGAAAGAAACAGCACAATGACCGAGGCTACGACCAGACCAAAGGATAGAAGCCGATAGCGCCAGAACGCATAAGTCGGTTCGGTGCCATAGGCACGGCGCAAAATGTCGCGAATGGTTTCGATCAGACTGGATGCGGTCCACAGGCCGACGGCACCGCCGATCCACAGCAGCCAGCCGCTCCGCGCTTCAATCACATTGCGGGCTACGGGTTCGATAACATTAGCAACAACAGGCGGCAGCGCGGAAAGAATTGCCTCGATACTGGCCGCACGATCGCTTTCTTCTCCGATGGCTGAAAACAGCGCGGCACCCAGAATGAAGAAGGGAAAGAGAGAGAACATCGCCATATAGGCAAGGTTGCCCGCATGGATCGAACCATCGTTCCAGGCGCCAACCAGCGTTCTTTTGACGACCTCGAAAAAACGCGTTCCGGGACCGACAGCGATACTCAGCCCGTCACGCAACCGGTCGCGTTTTCTCCGCCGCGCTTCGGGAGAAAGCGATGCTATGCGTTTTTCATCGGCATGCGGCGTGTCGCTGATGGTACCGGCCCCTTATGGTCCCGTAGGAAGTCAGACCCCCATTTCGGCACGGGGATTGCTGTCATCTTGCCAACCTTCAAGCCGCTTGGCCAGTTCCGGCAAATCTTTCGGCAGTATGATCTCCAGCGTCACCAGCTGATCCCCGCGGCCGCCGCCCTTTTTGCTAAAGCCCTTGCCTTTCAGGCGCAGCACGGTGCCGCCATTGGTGCCCGGTTTGAGAGTCATCATGACCGGACCATCGACCGTTGGTACTTTGACTTTCGCCCCGTTGACGGCCTCATCCAGCGTGATCGGCAAGTCCATGCGCACGTCATGGGCATCGCGTTTGAAATATGCGTGCTTGTCGATCGCAATGGTAACCAAGCCATCACCTGAGCCGCCGGGGCCTTGCTCCCCTTTGCCCTTGAGGCGCATCTGGGTGCCATCCTCGACACCTTCAGGCAGTTTCAGATCAATGGTTTTGCCATCGGCCAAGGTGATCCGCTGTTTGGCCAGACTTGCCGCATCGGTGAAGGCGACCCGCAAACGGTATGGAATATCCGCACCCTTTCGGGGAGGCGGGGGAGGCCTGCGCCCGAATCCCGATGCGCCGCGCGATCCGCCGCCTCCGAACAGGCCTTCGAAAATATCACCCAGATCAGCGCC
>JAHDDJ010000375.1 GCA_020629385.1 Erythrobacter sp. | reverse complement strand
GGCGTAATCCCTGAATGGCGTTACGGTGACACAATGCGCGAGGCGGCTGAATAAACAGCCACCTCGCAGCCAACCGGTTCAACTACACGCACCAAGATGCTCGGCAGCTTCGGCTTCGAGCACTTCCAAAGCCGTGACCGGGTTGGGCTGCTGGAACAGAGCGGGCCAATATGAGTGCGCAGCAGAATGCGCGTTCTTAATCATGTCGCCATCCCCGTATTTGACAGCTGCCACAATAGCCGCTTGCGAAGCGCCGACTGCTGCGCTGCCAGACAGAGGGTTTGGGCCGACAGGGTCGACGCCCGGATATAAGATCAAGTTGCCGACCAGTTCATAGCCACCGTAAATCTCATCTCCCAACGCCTCCAAGGCAGTATAAATCGCCAGGCTCTCAGGCCGCGAATACTCCCAGGTAAGGTGGTCAAAGATATTCCAGCTGAGATAAGGAGGAACAAACGGAACCACATCATGCGCGCGCTGATGGCGGGTGGTGGTCTTATCCAGTTTCAGCTCCTTATATTTTGCGGCAAACTTTGCGTCTCCCGCCAAAGGTGCGGCATAGGCATTTACGTGAACCTCCAACGGGCCGCCAGCGCCGGGCGCTCCCAGCTCTGCCCGCACCAGAGCAGCCAGCAAAAATGTCATGCCTGCGCCTTTGGAATGGCCGGTAATCTGCAGCCCCTGCTTGGATGACCAGTCAATTCTAGTCAGCTGCGGCTTCAACATAAACCATATGGTTTGCGTCGCCTCCAGAAATCCCTTGTGGACGTTACCCAGATGTGACCCGCCGGCATACATCGGCACCTGTTTCGTCTTGTCGTCACCCAGCCAGTCCTCAATGAATGCAACGAAGCTGTCCCAGCTGTCGTAGCCACTCAACGTTCCACGAAGCGAGACTACCACCCAGTCGTCTTCCGTCTCGGCCATGAAGCCTGCGTCAATCCAGTATGGCCCGCCCAGCATCGGCGTGGCATTTCCTTTCACGCGAATAGGAGCCCAGTATTTGCAATCCGGATTAAATCCATGAGGCGTAATGGCATACGCACTGATAGCCGCATTCAACATTCTTTGATGCATCGTGTACGTATGAGTATCAGGCAAACAAGTAATTGATGTTCCTATCATAACGGGCTCCAATAAAATGAAACATTTTTCTACTACTTCAGTAGATGTCATTTACGGCCCGATTTATATTTTCTCATTCATTATCCGGCGCGAATTATTCGTAATAGTAAGATTACGACAATTATGATCAAATTTAATTTCCGATCGATCGCACGAATGACCGATTGAACCATATCTGTCCTGACGCCGACTGTTAGGTGCCGCTTGATGAGGAGCGGTCCCAACAGGAGGTATCTATGAAAAAGTCCATTCTCTCGCTTGGCGCAGTCTCTCTCGCCGCCATGTCATTCGCCGCACCGGCGCACGCTAATGATTCCGATGCCATCATTAATGCCATAGCGTGCGCGCCCGGCGAGACTCTTCACGTAACTACGGGCGGAGTTGAAGATAATTTTGGTGGCGGGCCGGACGTGGTAAACCCCGCATCAACTGTGCTCGATTCACCGCATCTGATGAACTATAATAGTGTACATAGCACGACAAACCGACAGTATGACGAGGGCGGAAATAACCGCTTCTTCGTCGAGCGCCTGACAGGTGCGCGCCCGGGCAATCGTCAAGCGACATCAGGTAAAGTCATATTTAAGGTACGCCCTACTGGCAGCCTCTACGACACAGATTCGCTAATGATCGGCGCTTTGCACAGGCACGGCGACCTGAATGGATTGGGCCAGCCTGTAATGTTGCGCTATACCTATGGCGCTTGGTCAACTCTCGCTATTCCCGGTACGGGTTGGACAGAGACGAACAACATGTACGTTGGCGATCTCAATATACTAACCTCTGCGGATGGTACGCGCAGCATGATCCAGGTTTTGAACCAACAAAATCGGATCGACTTTATTTGGCAGGAAGATACGGAACTTGATTTCCTTAAAGTTGCCCTGTGCGTTCAGGACTGACTTAGGAAGTTTCAGTTCTTGCAAAGAAGAGAGCCGGGGGAGCAGATTAAGCACCCCGGCTTTCCCTTTGACAGCCCGCCTTTAGCCCCCTCAACGCATATTCAATTGCCCCCTAA
>JAHDDJ010000374.1 GCA_020629385.1 Erythrobacter sp. | reverse complement strand
TGCTCGGCAGCGAGGCGGTCCCTGTCTGTCAGTTCGGGGGCGGTCATGATTCAAGACACCTCTTCAACTTTGCGAGCCCGCGCCGGACCCAGCTTTTCATTGTTCCTAGCGGTACATCCCTGGCTTCTGCCAGCTCCGCATATGTCGCGCCCTTGAAGAACGCTGTCCGGATCGAGTCCTGCGTGCGTTCTTCCAGCTCGCCAAGGCAGTGGTGGATGCGCGCATCGCGCTGGGCCACTTGCAATTGCTCATCCGCCAGCGGCGTGCTGTCGGATATCTCTGCCGCTTCTTCCACCGGCACCGCGCCGCGCTGCACCTTGCCCGAACGCAGGCGGTCGATGGCACGGTTGCGCGCAAAGGTCGCGAGCCAGCTGATCGGGCTCGCCTTGGCCGGGTCATAGCGGCCCGCGCTGCGCCACAGATTGATATACACGTCCTGCAAAGCGTCCTCTGCGTCGTCTCGGTTTCCCAAGATACGTAGGCAAATCCCGAATAGTTTCGCCGATGTTGCCGAATAAATAAATTCCAGCGCGCTGCGGTCACCGTCAGCCAGTCGCGCGATGGCCGCTTTCAGTTTCTCGCGTGCCGCTGCCGGATCGCTCATGGTGCGCAACCTGTACCATTTTGCGCGCAATCGCGAGTCTGTTCGATCTGGATGGTTGCGTGATTGATCCGGTGGTGGTGCTCCAACTCGTGCGCAATATCGTGCAGGAAACGGTCACCCGGATGACCGGCGGGCATCACCAGATGCGCGGTGAGAGCGGTTTCGGTGGTGCTCATTGGCCAGATATGCAGATCATGCACTGCCTCTACACCATCAAGGGCGGAGAGGTAGCCGCGTACATCGCCTTCCGAAATACCTTCGGGCACGCCGAGAAGCCCCATCTTCACGCTGTCTTTCAGCAAACCCCATGTGCCCCAGGCGATAATTGCAACGATCACCAGACTGGTCATCGGGTCGATCCACCATGCGCCGGTATAGAGGATCGCGATACCGGCGATCACCACGCCCACAGAAACCAGCGCGTCGGCCGCCATATGCAGATAGGCACCGCGTATGTTGAGATCGTCTTTCTGCCCGCGCATGAACAGCATTGCGGTGCCTGCATTGATCGCGATGCCGATACTGGCAACGATGATGACGGTCATACCCTCGACCGGTGCAGGATCGGTCAGACGGTGCAACGTCTCGAAAGCAATCGCCCCGATCGCAAACAGCAGCAGTCCTGCATTGGCGAGCGCTGCAAGGATCGTGGAGCTTTTATAGCCGTAGGTGAAACGCTCGGTTGGCGCGCGTTTTGCTGCAATACTCGCGCCCCAGGCCAGCAACAATGCGAGGACATCCGACAGATTATGCCCCGCATCGGCGACCAGCGCCATCGAGCCGGAGAGAAACCCGTACGTCGCCTCGACAATAACAAAGGCGGTGTTGAGAACGATCCCGATCGCAAAGGCGCGACCGAAATCAGCTGGCGCATGGCAGTGCCCTCCATGGCCATGCGAATGCCCATGGCTGTGATCATGTCCGTGCCCATGCCCGTGATGATGAGAATGCCCCGCGCCCATATTTGTCACTCGTAAACGCAACTATCCAATCCGTCACGTCTCACAACGCCCATCCTTGCGGATATCAGATTGCCATAGCGACGGGTCCAGCCGGTCGGATTGGTGACGGACCGCTCTTGCGGCAAGGGTAGGGCGGCGGCCATGCGCGCTGCCTCGCTCTTGGTCAGCTTGGCGGCGGAGTGGTCGAAATAGCGCTCGGCACCCGCTTCTGCGCCATAGGTCCCAATGCCGGTCTCCGCGACATTCAGATAGACTTCCATGATCCGGCGCTTGCCCCAGATTTTCTCGATCAGGACAGTAAACCACGCCTCGAACCCTTTGCGGACATAGCCTCCGCCTTGCCACAGGAACACGTTTTTGGCTGTCTGCTGGCTGATCGTGGAGCCACCGCGAATGCGTCCGCCTTTGGCATTTTGTTCGATGGCTTTCTCGATGGCCTCGACATCGAACCCGTCATGCGAACAGAACTTGCCATCCTCTGCCGCGATCACTGCTGTCACCAGATTGCGGTCGATATTGGCGAGCGATTCCCAATCCTTGGTAATCCCGTCGCCATTCATCACCATCGTTGCCGTGAT
>JAHDDJ010000373.1 GCA_020629385.1 Erythrobacter sp. | reverse complement strand
CATCGACACCTAGGGCAGCGACATGATCAAGCTTTTGCGTGATGCCGGGAAGGTCACCGATCCCGTCACCGTTCGAATCCATAAAGCTGCGCGGATAGATCTGGTAAATCGACGCACCGCGCCACCATGGCCGCTGCGTGCCATCCGCGCTGACTTGCGCGGCCTGGTCGAGACGCGACATCTCGTTCATTTGGCGGTCTCGCTAACGCGGCACACGGCCCAGCCGAAGGCAGGCAGTTCCAGAGCGACACTGCCTGCTGCAGTGATGGCCACCGGGCAGGCCCCGGCCAGAGTTTCCAGAGCGCGTGCGTCATAGCCGATGCGCGCACGCGTTGTCATAGCTTCAGCGGAGGTGTTGAAAGCGACCAGATATTCGGTGCCGCTTTCAGGATCGATGCGTGATACGGCGAACAGGCCCGGCTCCAGATCATAACTGCGGACGATCTGCTTACCGCGTGCGAGCGCCGGATGCGCTTTTCGGATCGCGGCGAATTCCTTGATCAGGCTGTAAAGCGGGTGCGCCTGATCATAATTCTCTTCCGCTGTGGTCGCGTCGGTGCCGATAAGGTTATTGTCGTTATAGCTATCGGTCTGGCTGGGGAACATGTTTTCCCGTGCTGCCTGATCGTTGCCATCGCCGACAAAGCCTTGCTCGTCGCCGTAATAGATCACCGGGCTGCCGCGAAGCGTCATCAGCATGGCATGGCCGAGCTTGACCCGGGCGAGCAATTCGTTCTGCGAAATGCCGGGCAGCTTGTTTTTCAGCAGCGTCGAAAAACGGCCCATATCGTGATTGCCGAGGAAGGTTGGCATGGTGCGTGCAGCTTCCTCGCCGCCTTCATACAGCACGTCTCCGTCGAACATCTGAGTCAGGACTTCGGGCGATTGCTCTCCGCTAACCGCCTGCGTCACCGCATATTGGAAGGCAAAATCGAGCACGGCCGGAAAGCCGTCGCGGCGGGTATATTGGGCGATATAGCCATTATCGGCGCTGTCCTTGTAAACCTCGCCAAAGATGTGGAAGTTGGGAATGCCTTCGGCCTCGGCGATTTCCAGCATCGCAGGAACGAAGCTCTGCCAGAATTCGGGATTGACGTGGCGCGCGGTGTCGATGCGGAACCCGTCAATGCCGAATTCCTTGATCCAGTTGCCGTAAATCTCGGTCATGCCTGCCAGCACGCGGGGATGGGCCGTGAACAGATCGTCCAGCCCGACAAAGTCACCGTAACGGCTGCTTTCACCGCTGAAAGTCGTGTCACCGCGATTGTGGTAATAGATCGGATCGTTGAGCCATGCGGGGACTTTGACGTCCTTCTCAGCATCGGGAACAACGGGTGTGTATGCATATCCCGGATCGGTCAGCTTCGCGAAATTTTCTTCGGTCTGGACGTCGTCGCCCATGAAGCCTTCATTGATTGCTGCACCATCGGCGCCGAGTTTGCGCGAATAGGGGAAGTCGGCAACGCTGCGATATTTATAGCCGGTTTCGTCACCCTCGGCATAGCGGATCACGTCGGCCGTGTGGTTGGTGATGATGTCCATATAGACTTTCATCCCGCGCGCATGGGCCGCATCGACGAAGGCCTTGAATTCTTCATTGGTGCCGAAATGCGGGTCGATACTGGTGAAATCGGTCACCCAATAGCCGTGATAGCCAGCGCTTTCGCCGCCCTCCGGACCCTGTACGGGCTTGTTCTTGAAGATCGGCGCGAACCAGATCGCGGTGATGCCCATTTCTTCGAGATAATCGAGCTTGCCGGTCAGCCCGGCCAGATCACCCCCATGAAAGAAACCCTTATGCGTCGGATCGTAGCCGCTGACGAGCTTTTCATCGGGCAGCCCACCCAGATCATTGGTCGGGTCCCCATTGGCGAAACGGTCCGGCAGGACGAAATAGACGACTTCATCCTCTGGCGGACGTTCGCGGAATTCCTGCGCTTCGGCGGAGGGTGCGATTTGCTGGCACGACATCAGCGCTGTCGACAGCAAGGCGGCAAGGGCAATGGCGCGGCGTTTCATCAGGCACTCTTCCTTTGTGCGGTAGTCTGGCTTTGAGGCGCAGTCTGGTTTTTGGGCATGCAATAGGCACGCAAGAAATCGACATGACCGGGCATCTGCTCGACCAGCTGCGCATTGCGCTGTTCAATGCGTT
>JAHDDJ010000030.1 GCA_020629385.1 Erythrobacter sp. | reverse complement strand
TGCGTAATGCGTGTGCCTTGTCGCTGCTGACCGGTGAGCCATTCACTATCGACAACATTCGAGGCGGCCGTGAACGTCCCGGGTTGATGCGCCAGCATCTGACCTCGATTGCCGCTGCCTGCGAAATTGGCGGGGCAGATTGCGACGGGCTGGAAATGGGATCTTCGCAGATCACATTCCGGCCGGGAAAGATCACGCCCGGTACCTTTAATTTTGCGGTCGGAACCGCCGGTTCAACCGGGCTGGTTTTACAGACGATCCTGATTCCGCTGCTTTATGCAGACGGTCCGTCGCGGGTGACGATCGAGGGTGGAACCCATGCCACTTCTGCGCCGCCGTTCGATTTTCTCGCAAAGACGTTCTTGCCGATCATCAACCGGATGGGGCCGAATGTTTCTGCAAGAATTATCCGGCACGGGTTCTTCCCGCGCGGCGGCGGCAAGATCGTTATCGATATCGAACCTGCGCCTTTGCGCCGGATCGAATGTCTGGAGCGCGGAGCACAGACCGGACGCATGGCGACACTGAAATATGCGGGGATGCCGCACGAAATTGCCGAACGGATGATGCGTCCGGCGCGCAAGAATCTGGCCGATTGGGCAGAGGACGATTTCGTATTGCGGACGCTTCCCGAGAGTGAAGGACCGGGCATGGCCATGCTGCTGGAGGCTCAATATGAACATGTGACCGAAGTCGTCTCCGGCTTTGCGAAGATGGGTGTCAAAGCAGAGCGGATCGGCAAGAGCACGGCGGGCCGCATAGCAGGCTACGAAGCGTCCCGGGCCTTTGCGGGTCCTTATCTGCAGGATCAGCTGCTTCTACCGATGGCTATTGCTGGCGGTGGTGCATTCACCTCGGTCAAGCCAAGTCAGCATACGCTGACAGCGGCGGACATTATCGAGCGTTTTACCGGGGTGAAAACGCAGATCAGTGATGGCCCCGACAAGACCCATTTGCTTGAACTGAAACGCTAACCGGGTGCCCGGATAGTTGCCTTCTACGGTGTGTAGTAGGTCGGCGATCCGGGCCCTACCGGTATGCCCAGCACAAAGGTCCAGAGGAAGAAGAACAGCGACCACAGAGTCAGGAAGAATATGGTGTAAGGCAGCATCATCGCGATCAGCGTGCCGACACCCAGATTCTTGTCATACCGCGTTGCCCAGGCGAGGATGAGGCCGAAATAACTCATCATCGGGGTGATGATGTTCGTCGTGGAATCGCCGATCCGGTATGCGGCCTGGATCACTTCCGGCGAATATCCGATCAGCATCAGCATGGGAACAAAGATAGGTGCCGTCACCGCCCATTGCGCCGAGGCCGAGCCTAGCGACAGATTGATCAAAGCGCAGATTATAATGAACAGGAAGAACATTGCGGGCCCCGTCATGCCGGTGTCCTGCAGGAATTGCGCTCCTGTCACAGCGGTGATCGCGCCCAGATTTGTCCAACCGAAAAACGCGACGAATTGCGCGGCAAAGAACACCAGCACGATATAGAGGCCGAGCGAGGACAGTGCAGCAGCCATCGCGTCAATAACATCGCGGTCCGTCTTCATCGTTCCGGCCGCGCGGCCATAGGCATAGCCGGTGACAATGAAAAACAGCAGGATCCACACGACAAAGCCCTTGAAGAAGGGCGCGTTGATCCGGTCGCCGGTTTCGGGATTTCGTAGCACGCCCCATTCGGGAAGCAGTGTTAGCGCCATGAAGGCGAGCACAGCGACCAGCGCGATGCCTGCCCAGCGCAACCCCTTGCGCTCCTTCTCCTCAAGCTCCTGCATCATATTGTCGTCAAGGATATTGGGATCAGCGCGCGAAGAGTCGTATTCGCCCAGTTTCGGCTCGACGATATAGATCGTCACGAGCGAGCCAATCAGTGTGATCAGGAAAGTGGAGGCGACCATGAAGTACCAGTTCGCCGTTGCGACGACGACGTAATCAGGATCGATCAGCCGGGCTGCTTCCTGCGTGATACCCGCCAGCAGCGGATCAATCGTACCGATCAGCAAATTTGCGCTATATCCACCGGATACACCGGCAAATGCAGCTGCCATGCCCGCGAGTGGATGCCTCCCGAGGGCATAGAAAATCGCCGCTGCAAGCGGGATCAGCACGACATAGCCGACTTCCGATGCGGTGTTGGATACGATGCCGGCAAAGACAATCGCCACTGTCACGAGGTGCTTGGGTGCGCCCAGGACCATGCTGCGGACTGCGGCTGACAACAGGCCCGACTTCTCTGCTACGCCGACGCCCAGCATGGCGACCAGCACCACGCCAAGTGGTGCAAAATTGGTGAAGTTGGTGACCAACCCTGTAAATATCCGCCGCACGCCGTCGCCATCCATGAGACTGACAGCGCGGATCATGCCGTCCTCGGCAACGCCGGGTGCACCAGCCGGACGCGGATCGACAACCGCAACGCCCATCCAGCCGAACAGACCGGACAGGAACACGATCCCGATGGCCAGAATGGCGAACAGCGTTACCGGATGAGGCAGAAGATTGCCGAGCCATTCCACCCCGTCGAGAAAGCGGGTGAATGCGTTGCGCCGGGATGCGGCCTTTTCGGGCTGGCTATCTGACATGTGTTGCGTGTCCATCTTCTGAATGAGTGGCACGACAAATAATTTTCGGTGCCAGCTTGCTTGCCGGCAGTGGTATCGACGCTGTTCAGCAGGTCAAGCCTGCCGATGCCCCATTCGTCGCAGTTTGACGATCAGGCTGCGGTGTCTTCGCGTACGTGACGCAGGAATTCGCCGACTTGCTCGTGCAATGTGTTGGACTGGCTTTCCAGTTCGGTCGCTGAATTGAGAACCTGCGATGCTGCCGCGCCGGTTGCCAATGCGGTTTCACGCACTTCGCTGACGCTACCGGACACTTCATCTGTGCTACGGGCGGCAAGGTCGATGCTGCGCGCCAAATCCTGTCCTGCGACAGATTGCTGGTCGACAGCAGATGCGATCGAAATAGCAGTGGCTTCCAGTTGTTCAATCTGCTGGCCAATCGAGCGCAAGGCATCGACGCTGTTGTGCGTCGAGCTTTGCATGGCGCGGATCTTGTCTGCCACTTCTTCGGTAGCGCGACTGGTTTGCGCGGCCAGCTCTTTGACTTCCGAGGCAACCACGGCAAAGCCGCGCCCTGCTTCGCCGCCACGCGCCGCTTCGATTGACGCGTTGAGAGCGAGCAAATTGGTACGTTTCGCAATAGACTGGATCAGTTCGACAATATTCCCGACTTCCTCGGCAGAGAGGGCGAGGTTGGAAATTGTCTTGTCAGCGCTGTCGGCTGAATCCGATGCCTTGCGGGCCAGTTCGGCAGAAGAGGCAGCTTGACGGCTGATTTCACCGATGGACATGGCGAATTCATCGCTGGCAGCCGCAGCAGCGGTAACGCCGCTGGACGCTTCGCCCATATATTTCGCAACAGTATGCGATTGAGCCGAGGATTGGTCAGCCGCCGCAGCCATTGAGCCGGCGGTGTTTTTGAGTTGGGACGATGCCGAGGCAACACCCCCCACGATTTCACCAACAGTACGCTCGAATTTGCCTGCAAGGCCTGCCAAAAACTCCTGACGTTCTTGCTTGCGTTGTTCTTCCCGTGCGAGCGCTTCGGCTTCGGCATTGGCGTCAGCCTGACGCCGTTCTTCACGTTCATTGGCGTCTTTGATCAGCCTGGCATTGGCTATTTTGAAGACATCCAGAGCGCGCACCATGTCGCCGATCTCGTCTTTGCGCTCCCGCCCGTCGATCTCGAAATCTGCGCTGCCCTGTGCCAGCAGGTTCATTGCACTGGTTACTTCACTACCCTTTGTCAGCAAATCACGGCCGATATAGCGAAAGCCCACAAAGAGGATGATGCCAGACAGCGCGATCAGGCAGATGACAAGAATTATGGCATTGCGGAAGTAGCCTATATTCTGCTGTTGCAAAGCAAGGCCTGCGGCAACAAATTCGCGCTCCAAACTGTCGCTTTGTGCATAAAGCGCATCACCTTCCGCCGCCAATTCTACAGCCAGACTGGTTGTCTGTTCCGAGTTCCGGTTGCGCTCGGCGCTTGCTGAAAGGTTGTTGAAAGCACTTTGATAAGCGCCAAGCAAAACCTTCATTTCCAGCGTTTCGGATTGGAGCCCGGGCGCGCTGGTAGAAATATTTTCGGCTACGCTGTCCACTCCATTCCGGGCGAGGGTAAACGCTTTCCCCATCTCGGTTTTGGCGTTGCTGTCGCCCGAAAACGTGTACAAGGCTGCATGATAGCGCATTTCGCCGATCGCGCTACGCACATCGGCGATATCAATGGTTGCCTGCGTCAATGCATTGCGCGTCTGATTGCGTTCGAACAGCGCGCTTGCGGCCCAAACAGTCAGGCCCAGTGTCAATGTCAGCGCCATGGCAAAGGCAATTCCGACAGATGCCACTTTCTTGTGGGCGCGCTGGTTCTGAAACCACAATTCGATCCGTTCAAAGACCGAATGCGACGACGCTTGAGTATTCGCCGTACCGGCTTCCAGCTCTTCCTCGATCTCGGCTACGATCTTGTCCATCGCACTCATGATGCGTCCCTTTGTGCAAATCTGGTATCCTGTGCGGTATCGGTCACAGGTTTGGTTAGATGTTTGGCAATTTCATTGGCCGGCATCGCTTTGAAATAAAGCCAGCCCTGAATCTGGTCGCACCCGGCAGAGCGGACCAAGTCCGCCTGTGCCTTCGTTTCGACGCCTTCTGCGGTGACGCCCATCTTGAGCGCCTGTGCCATGGATATGCTCGACAGCATCATCGCGCGCGAGCTTTCGTCTTCGGCGGAATCGACGACCAGCGAGCGGTCAAGCTTGAGCTTTTCAAACCGGAACTGGCGGAGAAATCCGATGGAGGCATAGCCGGTCCCGAAATCGTCCAGCACTACATTCACGCCGAAGCCCCGAATGACATCGAGGCTGCGTTCTGCGATGACCGGATCAAGCACCAGACATGTCTCGGTGATTTCAAGCTCGAGCCGCTCTGCTTCGAAGCCGGTTTCTTCCAATATCTGGCCCAGCTGAACCGGAAATTCCGGGTTGCGCAATTGTGCAGCGGATATGTTAACCGACAATTTGATGATGGGCCAATCGCGGGCATCCTGACAGGCCTGCCGAAGAACGAACAGACCGATGGGGTTTATCAGCCCGGATTCTTCGGCGATGGGGATGAAGATGTTCGGGCCAACGGGTTTGCCATCGGGCCGGTTCCAGCGGATCAGGGCTTCTACTGCGACAACCTGACCTGATTTGGCGTCTACGAGTGGTTGGTAATTGACCTGGAATTCTTCGTTCAGCAGCGCATTGCGAAGCTCGCTATCCATGTCACGTAGGGCTTCGAGGTTGCGGTCGAATTCGGCTTTGAACCAGGTGCAGCGCATTTTGCCGCCGCGTTTGGAGGCATACATGGCGACATCCGCCTGACGCAGCAATTCGGACGATGACAGCCCGTCCGTCCCGTTGCTGTAAGCAAGGCCCACACTCGCACCGATTGCGATCCGGCGTTCTTCCACTGCTATCGGATGTGCCAACCGGTCGAGCAATTTGCGGCAAATGCCTTCCAGAATGGTGTTGCACAGCGGTCCGCCCATGCTGATGGCAAATTCATCACCGCCTAGCCGGTAACATTTGGCGTCATTGCCGCAGACTTCATGAAGAATGGCCGCGCTGCGTTTGATCAGTTCATCACCAACCGCATGGCCGTAAAGATCGTTGACGACCTTGAAACCGTCCAGATCGATCAGGGCTATTGCGACTTCATCGTTGGCGTTGAGAAGTTTGCGGATATTGGGATGCAGAGCACGGCGATTGGGCAATTGGCTCAAGCTGTCGGTCAGGCTCATATGCTGGAGCGACGCGACATTGCGCAGGCCAATTCTGGCGAGCAGCGCCAAAGCAGCAGCATAGGCGGAAAAACCGCCAATCAGCAGCGATGTGGCTTGTACTGATGTAAAGCTGTCGCTGGTGGCAACCACGGTAATCAGGAACATGAAGATGGCTGACAGGATCGCAAGCGGGGCGATCACGAGCAGCTTGGGTGCCATCCCCATTTCCCGCCATGAAACTTGCATTAGAGACCCCCGTTGCGCCGCGCAGCGACGTTCACCTGCGGGAGTAACCAAATGACACTAAGGAACGGTTAATTTCGGGTTTACGGACCGAAGTCGGACCGGCTTAGCCGCGTCGCAATTGGCGGTTGGTCGTGGCGAGAACCGAATGCCTGTCGGCGAAAGTATACAGACCCTGATTCCCCTCTGCAGGGATGAACAAGTCGGTGCGGCCGACGGCGGTTTCGCCTGCGCCCAGCATCAGCCAGCCATCGCCATGCATAGATTCCGCAATGCGATCAAACGCCTTGGCTCTTTTGGTTTCGTCAAAATAGAGCAACACATTGCGGCACAAGACCAGATCAAAACGCTGCGGGATTCGCGGCGCATCGAGCAAGTGGCGCTGCTTGAACCTCACTAGCCGCCGCAATTCGGGGTTCGGGACCCATCCCTCGGATGTTTCGGTAAAATGCGTGAGCATCTGCGCCACGCTGAGGCCGCGCTGGATTTCGAACTGGGTGTAGCATCCGCGTTGCGCTTTGGAGATTGCCTGCTGTGAAATATCGGTACCAATGATGTCGATTGTCCAGCCATTCCAGAGGTTTGGCTGATCAGCGAACAGCATAGCGAGTGACAGGGCCTCTTGTCCCGTCGAACATCCGGCCGACCAGATGGACAGGCGCTTGGTGCCCGAACGCTTGGCCGCAAGATCTGGTAGCACCTTGCGTGACAGCAATTCGAACATGATCCGGTCGCGGAAGAAATAGGTTTCGTTGTTGAGCAACGCTTCGACAACAGCCTGTGCCAATGCGTCAGATTGTGGCTCTGCAAGAAGGCAGACGAGTTGATCGATATTGGAAATGCCATGCTCGCGGAAAATGCCGGAAAGCGCGGTCCCGATGCGCCAGCGTCGACCCTCGGTCAATTGCTGACCGGTGCGCGCTTCGAGAAGATCGGCAATGATCCGGTAGGAAACCTGTGTCACTTCCATGCCGCAGATCCAAGCAGGGCGGCGAGTTTCTTACCCAGTTCATCTGGCGGCAGAATGGCTGATGCGAGACCCTTTTTGGCGATGCTGCCAGGCATTCCCCAAACCGCACATGTTTCCTGATCCTGCACCAGGATTGTGCCGCCGCTCTCGCACAATTCGACTGCGCCTTCCGAACCATCCTTGCCCATACCGGAAAAAACCACGCCGATTGCTCGTCCGTCGGTAGCCTTTGCAAGTGATCGAAACATGGGGTCGACCGATGGCGTGCAACCGCTGGTGGCGGTCTCGTGGGTTATTTTTGCAGCCAGATCGTCGCCACGCGCCTCGACCGACAAATGGCCGGTTCCGGGAGCAATATACAATTCTCCCTTGTTGAGCGTCATCCCATTTTCCGCAACGTGGGCTATTCGCCCCGATGCGATTTCCAGCTGGCGTGCAAACACGCTCATGAACGATGCAGGCAGATGCTGGGTAACAAGAATGGGCAGACTGATATGCGGGTCAAGGTTTTGCAAAAACTGGCACATCGCATGGATGCCGCCAGTAGACCCACCTATTGCAATGACTTTCGGGCTGCGATTGCTCGCCAACCGCGCTGACACGGTGGGCACCCGGATTACGGGTTTGGGTGCCGTCCTGTCCGATGAACGCGCACCAAGAGCCCTGATTTTGTCGAACAGGGCGTTGCAATACAGCGCATCGAATTGGCCGGCGCGCGGCTTGGGCATCGTGTCGGCGGCGCCCATCGAAAGTGCTTTTAGCGTATGTTCCGCGCCATCTTCGGTGAGGGAAGAGACGACCAGCGCCTGAATGCCGTCATGTGCGGCGAGAATTTTCGGCAGGGCAGCAAGCCCGCCCATACCGGGCATTTCCAGATCCAGCAGAATGACATCAACCGGTGTGTGTTTGAGTTCTTTGAGCGCCAGCTCTGCGCTGCTGCTTTTGGAAACGACTTCGAAGTCGTCTTCGCCGTCGATCATGCGCGACAGGATTGAGCGGACTGTCAGACTGTCATCGACAATCATTACCTTTACAGGCGCGGTTGGCATTCCGGCTCGGCGCTGCGGCCGCCTGTCGAGGATTTTGGTGTTATCGCCCATGGCCGCAGCCTCAGGCCATGCCGACCAGTTGCAGTTTGATCTGCAGCGTTTCGTGATCGAAAGGTTTCATCACATATTCGTCTGCACCTGCACTGATCGCCTCACGGATATGGGCTACGTCGTTTTCGGTGGTGCAGAACACGACTTTGGGTTTGTCACCGCCGGGTTGTTGTCGCAGCAAAGTAATGAATTCGATGCCGGTCATGACGGGCATATTCCAGTCGAGCAGGACCACATCGGGCATACGCTGCTTGCAATAATCAATGCCTTCCTGACCGTTTTCGGCCTCGTCGACTGCAAAGCCAAGCGATTCCAGAATATGGCGGGAGACTTTGCGGATAACCCGCGAGTCGTCGACGATAAGGCAGCTTTTCATTATGTGGCGATCCTTCCCTGAGCGCTCCCAACTAAACCTGTCTGGTAAAGATGTGATTAAGCAGCGAGCGCTTCGGTGCCAGCGACCAAAGCTTCCTTTTTGATGAGCAGGGTCGGGCCGGTGCCGGTTTCGACCATGCCTTAGGCGACACATTCCCAAGCAGCCCCGAATCCGCCGGGAACAGGTTTTATGTCCGATTGTGCTTCTGTGACGTCGTGCACCGCATCGACCAGCAGGGCATATTGGTGGCCACCAACTTCAACCACTACTGCGCGTTCTCCTGCAGCTCCTGCGTCAGGTAAACCAATCGCTTTGCGTGCATCGATAACGGTCAGTGACTGGCTGCGCATCGCGGCAAGTCCAACAACGAAATCGGGTGCCATCGGTACGGGATAGATATCTTCCAGTTCGATAACCGACTGCACGTCAACCGCTGCTATGGCGGCGCTACGTCCGCCAATATCGAGAATTACAAGCAAGTCGTTCATGATGCTTTTCTCCGCTTGGCATTGTGCAGCGCTTCCATGATTGCGCTGCGGTCATACCGGTAGATTGCTCCCGACTGGCCAGCCACTGCGGCCGGGTCATTATAAAGCGTGATGATCGGGACGTCGCCGGTTTCCGGCGATGTCCTGGTCTCTCCGGCCAGTGCGATTGTGATATCTGCGCTTTCCGCGTCGTCTTTTGCGATGGCGTAACCGGCTGCTTCGATAAGTGGCGCGAGCATACGCTCGGTCCAGGGATCATTTTCAGGAAGGCGGCAAAGCGGAGCCGTTGCGGAATTGTGGACGGGATGTTTGCCTGCAAACAGGTAAAAACCGCCGAGTACGGGAACGGGCTCGCCAGCTATAAGAGCAAGACCTTCAACCTCCGGATCACCGTCGACCGGAGTCAATTCACCGGCATAGTCTTCCGATTGGCCAAGTTCCGCGACCGGATAAGCAAGTTCGTTTTCGCTGTCCGATAGTCGCAGGATCTTCACCTGACCTGCTGGTAATGGATAATCCAGTTTGCCGATGCAATCGAAGATAGAACCGTCGATCACGACATTGGCGCGCGATCCTTCGATATCGAAGGCTTCGACAGGAACCTGATCGATACGTGCCACGAGATCCAGATTGATGGCACGTTTGCGTCCATCGAGGTCGGTAAATGTCATCAATGCGCGAGATGCCTTGTCGCTCACCAGCTCCTCTACAGGCGCAACTTGGCGCGTCCGCCCGCGAATATCGCTAACCAGCCCGTATCTTTCAGCGATTGCCGGGATATCCAGCATCAAAACGGGGCGGCCATCATCCAGCAAGGTCGTGCCTGCATAGGTGCGTGTGGCCATGATCGCCGGGGAAAGCGGCTTGATAACCAGATCTTCCTGATCGTGAATCCGGTCGACCGCCAGCGCGAACAGCTTGCCGCCGCCCATGCGCAACAACACGAGCCGCTGGTCGGACCCGGCACGCCGTGCATCAACACCAAGGACGGTGTTAAGCGTCAGGCATGGAATGCGGTTGCCCCGGAATGTCACAAGATCGCTGTCACCAACGGCGGAGAATTCAACCGAAGCTGCCTTTCCATGGGCGATTTCTTCGACATAGGAATGCGGAATCGCGAAGAACTGGTCATTGATGCTGACAGTCAGCGCGGAAATGATGCTGAGAGTCAAAGGCAGGTTGAGGAAGAACTGGGTGCCTTCACCGGGACTGGACGCGACAGAGATCGTCCCGCCAACCTTCTCGATATTGGCACGTACCACGTCCATTCCGACACCTCGGCCCGATACAGCGCTGACCGTGTCGGCAGTCGACAGGCCGGGTTCGAAGATCAGATCGAGCACCGCAGTAGATGGCATAGCGTCGAGCTCTGACTGGGTCACGATGCCCGATTGTACGGCTTTGGCGCCGATTTTCTCTTCGTCGAGACCATTGCCATCGTCGGTGATCACCATGGTGATGGTATTACCCGACTGCCGTGAAGCTATGCTCAGCAGGCCGATTTCACGTTTGCCCTTCGCCAAACGGTCGGCGGGCTTTTCAATGCCATGATCGACAGCATTGCGGATCAGATGTGTAATCGGATCGCGGATCATCTCGATCATTTCGCGGTCCAGCTCGACATTGCCGCCTTCAAAATCGACCATCACTTGTTTGCCAAGCTCGTTCGACAGATCGCGCACAAGGCGGGGCAGGGCATTATAGAGGCTTTCGATCCGCTGCATCCGCATCCGCGTGATGGCCTCGCGCACATCGGTGAGAATGCCGGATAACCGCTCGAAAGGGCCATCCAGTGTAGGTTCGTTGCCTGCATCACGCAGACGTCTGGCCAGATCATTGCGGGCCAAAACCATGTCCGACACACCGCTCATCACCCGGTCAAGCAATTCGACCGGCAAACGAATGGAACGGGGGCTCGCAGCGGGAGATTCTGCTGGTTTCTCGGACGGTTCGCTGGACATTTCGCGGGCATTTATGGCCGCTTCAGCGATCTCATCATCACTATCTGCGTCAAGCGCAGCGATAAGGAATTCGTCACCGTCGTCATTGAGAGCGTCGCCTGCTTCGATTGCGTTGGAAAGCTGCGTGATGCGGTCAATTATCGCGAGAATGGCGGTCACGAGCTTGCTGTCGGCTGCGCGGCGTCCTGCGCGTACTTCTGCCAATGTGCTTTCAGCGGCATGGCTGAGTTTTTCCAATTGGGGAAAATCGAAAAAGCCGCAATTGCCTTTTACGGTGTGAACGAAACGGAAAATGGAATCGAGGCGCGCGCGGTCACTGGGATCGGACTCCCAAGCCACCAGCTCTCCTTCGATTGCCTCCAGCATTTCGCGCGTTTCGGCGACGAAATCGGCTAACAGGTCATCCATTCCTATGTACCCCCGACTTACTCGGTTCGAGCTATGAAGGAGGATGGTTAACGAAAGGTAAGCGTGCGCTTTGCGGCGGTGCTAGGCTTTGGCTCGGTGCAGCACGCGGGAAATAACTATCAGGGCGAAAATCCCGCCGACAATATTTGCCGCCAGTTCGGCAGCGTAGATCGCGCTTGATCCCCACGCATCGCGCATCAACCACGCCACAGGCAACATGACGAGAAACACGCGGGCGAAGCTTTGCACCAGCGCCCAGCCAGCCTTGTCGACAGCATTGAGCGCGCCATTGCTGACAATCAGCAAGCCATATCCGGCATAGCCCCAGGCCGCGATGGTGAGGTAGAGGCTGAATTCAGCGATAACTGCCGGGTCATCGCTGAACAAACCGGCAAACCATTCGCTCGCAGCGACGAGTATCGCAGCCGTAACCAGCCCGTAGATGATCGCGAAACCGCCGGCCCAGCGCATGGCCTCTCGCGACCGGTCCGGTTTGCCGGCACCCCAGTTCTGGCCGACAATCGAACCGATAGCCCCTGACAATGCGAGCAGCGGTACAACCGCGAAACTCTGGACGCGTCCTGCCGCTCCGAAGCCTGCCACGGCGTCCTGGCCTTGCGTGGCCACCAGTGCAGTGAGAACCGACAGGCCGATGGGGTTGATGGCGTTGGAAAAGGCGGCTGGTCCGGCGACGCTTGTCAGCGACTTCACCGATGGTCCGAAATCCGCTTTGCTGATCTTGGCGAAAGAGAAGGGAAGTGCGGTTCTGCTCAGCAAAAGGAATCCGAGAACTATCGCAATCGCCCATCCTGAAAGCGTTGCGTAGGCCGCGCCGACAATACCGAAGCCCTCAAAACCGAATGCGCCGGTAATCAGGATCGGGTCGAGCACCCAGTTCGCAGCGGCATAGCAGATTGAAACGTAGGATGTTTTGCGCGCTTCGCCCATGCCGCGCAAATTGCCGTTGATCCCCATGATGATCAGCAGGAGCGGAAAGCCCAGCGCGAAAGGCTGCATATAGGTGCGGATCAGGGGAAGCGTCTCGGCATCGGCCTGCATCAGCGCAAAGAGCGGATCGAGCAGTGCAAACAGAACCAGTCCCAGCGCGGCACCCAAGGCGGTCGCAAAAGCAATCCCGAAGCTGCCGCGCCGAGCGGCTTCCTCGTCACCACCGCTGCCCAGAGCGCGCGCGACAACAGAATTGATCCCGACCATGACGCCGACACCAAGGCTGGAAAGCGCCACGCTGATAGGGAAAATGAAAGAAATCGCCGCCAGTTCAGCGCTGCCAAGCTGACCGATGAAATAGGCATCGACCAGACCGATAGACATGATCGCCGCAACGCCGATTATCATCGGGGTCGTCTGCGTGACCAGATGGCCCCGTATATCCCCGCGTGTCAATTTGGCGTTTGCGCTCATTGCGTGCAGCCCTAGCCGGATGGTGAGGCGTGGGGAAGTGCTATACATCAGCAATACCGAACTTGTCTTGGGCGACGGCTATGCGATAGGGTCTGGCCATTGCGCGATAACCGTCGCGTGTTTTGGGGAGTTCCATGCGATGCCGCGCATGACGGTCAATGATCAGCCGCTTGAATTCGACATGGATCCGGACACGCCTCTGCTGTGGGCGCTGCGTGATGCGGCCAATCTTACCGGTACAAAATATGGTTGCGGTGTGGGCGATTGCGGCGCTTGTATGGTGATGATTGACGGGGAAGCGCTCAGGTCTTGCCTGATTACCATTGCCGAAGCGGAGGGGCGCTTTATCACCACCGTGGAGGGGCTGAGCAGGGACCGTTCGCATCCGGTGCAGCAGGCAATGGTCGCCGAACAGGCGATCCAGTGCGGATTCTGTACGCCGGGGATCGTGATGGCAGGGGCGGCGCTGATCGCTAAGAATGCCGATCCATCGAAAAAGGAAATCGAGGACGCAATTCCCAATTTGTGCCGCTGCGGTGTTTATCCGCGGCTGGTCAGCGCGATCCAGCGGGCAGGGCGCGTGGCGCGGCGTCAGGAGACCATCAGCGCCGCACCTGCGCCCGGTATCAGCGCCAGCGATGCGGCCAATGCGGTCCCGGCGTTAAGTGCACCGGAACCGCGTGAGCCTTAGCGGCATCGCTGGGCTGGCTTAGAACCTGCCAGTCACCGCAAAACGCGCATTGATCGGCGCACCGACCGTGGCCTGATGCGTGGCATGGGCATTGGGGAAATACAGCGTATCGGTCAGGTTTTCTACATTGACCTGAATGCGCAGATTGTCCGAAATGTCGTAATGCGCAGAAGCATCGA
>JAHDDJ010000372.1 GCA_020629385.1 Erythrobacter sp. | reverse complement strand
GCGATCCGGAAAGTACGCCCGCTGACCAGACTGGTCATTCTCAATGTGCCGCATCCCAAATGTAGCGAGCGCGAAATCCGCAAATGGCGGCAGATGCGCAAGAGCTGGTACATCTTCTTCTTTCAATTGCCCTGGCTGCCGGAAAAACTGCTGGCGAGGGGTAAGGCACAGCCAATCGTCGAGGCGTTTCGCGGATCTGCAGTGAACAAGAATCTTTTCACGGATCAGACGCTCGAACCCTATCGTCAAGCCGCCCGGCAGCCCGGTGCCATCACAGCAATGCTCAATTATTACAGAGCGCTACTGCGTCGGCCTGATGTTCGCGAAACAGGTGATGCAAAGGTGCATGTGCCGACGCTGGTTCTTTGGGGAGAGCAGGATATCGCCATCGATATTCACTGCCTCGACGGTATGGAGGAATATGTTCCGGATCTGACCTTAAAACGCTTTCCCGACGCGTCGCATTGGGTGCAGCAGGATGTGCCGGATCAAGTGAACGCAGAGCTAGAAGCGTGGTTAGGCAGGTAAATCGAGTGGCTACTGGCTTGCCTTGATCATCGCCTCGACATCGACAAACTTCTCCCTTGGCGCACCATCACGGGCTGCGGCCGCTTCGGCCTCTTCGATTTTCTTCCAGTCCTGGAAAGTCACGACATCGAGCTTTCGATCCGTAGCGAGAGCATCGAAACCCTCTCTACCGCTTTTTCCCGCCCGACCAAGCAGCCCATTGTCCATGTCTTCGACTATCTTTTCGATCAGACCGTAGCCGTCAGGACGATTGGTGCCGATGGTGCCTGACGGTCCGCGACGCGCCCAGCCGACGCAATACAGACCGGTTAATATACGGCCCTCGTCATTGGCGAAGCGTCCAGCGCGTTCGTCGAAGGGAACATCCGGAATGGGCGATGTGCGGTAGCCGATGCAGGCAACGACAATTTCTGCCGGGATGGTGTAGGTTTCACCACTCCCAACAGCGCGGCCTTTCTCGACCACCGTTCGTTCAACTTCGATGGTTTTGACCGAACCTTCGCCAGACATCGCGGTAGGATTGGCGAAGAAATCGAATTCTACCTCAATGGCCTTTTCGGCGTGCATGTCCTCCGGGATGGCCGCGAAACTGCGCAAATGTGTAACCGATTTGCGCAAACCCGGCTCCAGCAAAGCGTCGTCCGCTTCTTCGGGGAGATCATCACGGTCCACACGCGGGGAAGCGCGCATAAGATTGCCCAACTCGCCCAATTCCTTGGGGGTCATCATGATTTGATGGGGGCCGCGGCGGCCGAGAATTGTGATCTTTTCGATATTGGACGCGGCAAGCGCGTCGAGCGCATGTTTGACGATGTCGCTTCCGGCAAATTCCTGCTCGGTCTTGGCCAGAATACGCGCCACATCCAGCGCGACATTGCCCATGCCGATAACCACGGCATGGCGACCTCCAAGGTCAGGATTAAGATCGGCGAATTGCGGGTGGCCGTTATACCAGCCGACAAAGCTGGCGCTGCCGAAGACGTTGCCCAGATCTTCGCCGGGAAGGCCAAGCTGGCGATCATTCGGTGCACCGGTGGCGAGCACAACAGCGTCATAAAGCTGCTGCAGCTCGGGGATGGTAATATCGCTGCCGACGGAAACATTCCCGACAAACCGGACGTTTTCGGTAAGAGCCGTTTTTTCGTATCGCCGCGAGACGCCCTTGATCGATTGGTGATCGGGCGCAACGCCGGTTCGTATCAGGCCGTAAGGAACAGGCAGCTTGTCGAATATGTCAACGCGGACATCGTCGCCCCACTGCTTCTGGGCGGCCTCGGCGGTATAGTAACCGGCCGGGCCCGACCCGATAATTGCGATGTGGCGCATGTCCCCTCCTGACAAATTCTAAGCTGCTGCCGATTGCTCCGTATCGTCTGGCGCGTCGAGAAAATCGGTGATTGCCTCGACACTTTCGTCCTTGTGGCTGAGCAGGAACAGATGTCCACCACCTTCCATCACAACCAGTTCGCTATTGGGAATCAGGCTGTTGAGGAACTTGCCGTTAATGAGCGGAACGATCTGGTCGTCATCGCCCATCAGGATCAGTGTTTCCTTCTTCATAAAGGGAAGGGCGGGCGCGCTGGTCCAGCCCAGCATGGCCATCAACTGGTACGTGTAACCGCGCGGGCTGGG
>JAHDDJ010000371.1 GCA_020629385.1 Erythrobacter sp. | reverse complement strand
CGACACCGCCTGCTGCGCCAAGCACAAGCATCGTGTCGCCCTTTTTGATGTCGCCCCGATCCTTAAGACCATGGATGGTGGTGCCATAGGTCATAAGCAGTGCCGATGCTTCGGGCAGATCCACGAAATCAGGTACGCGGAACAGCTTGCCCGCCGGTGCAACTACCATTTCCTGCAATCCGCCATTGCCGAGCCCGCACAGCACCCTGTCGCCGACTTTCCAGCCCTCAACGCCGTCACCCAGCGCTGCGATGGTGCCGGAAATTTCACCGCCCGGAGCGAAGGGGCGGGGGGGTTTGAACTGGTACATATCGCGGATGATCAGCGTGTCGGGAAAGTTGATCGCGCAAGCGGCGACTTTGATCAGGACTTCGCCCTTGCCGGGAGTAGGCGCGTCAATTTCCTCGACAACCAGCGTTTCGGGTCCACCGACCTCTTTGGACAACAGGGCTTTCATGCGGCTTTCTCCGTACCTTTGGCCAGCCATGGTAATTGGCGGGCATGGGTTTTTTCATAATCTGTAATGGCAGTATCGCGTTCCAGCGTAAGGCCCACTTCGTCCAGTCCTTGCAGCAGACATTGCTTGCGGAAAGGATCTATGTCGAATGTGAAACGGTCCTGAAACTGCGTGGTCACGGTCTGGTTGTCCAGATCGATCGTAATCGCATCGGTTTGCGCGACTTCCATCAATCTGTCGATCTGCTCCTGCGGTAGCTCCACGGTCAGAATGCCGTTCTTGAATGCGTTGCCGGAAAAAATGTCCGAGAAGCTAGGCGCGATGACGGCGGTGATACCAAGGTCGAGCAACGCCCAAGCGGCATGTTCGCGGCTTGATCCGCAGCCGAAATTATCGCCCGCAATCAGGATCGGAGCCCCGGCGAATTCGGGATCGTCAAAGACATTGCCGTCTTGCGCCCGGACCGTCTCAAAAGCGCCTTCGCCCAATCCTTCCCTGCTGATAGTCTTGAGCCAGCGGGCGGGAATTATCACGTCGGTATCGACGTTTTTCGCACCAAACGGGATCGCCCGGCCTTCGACACTTGCAACAGGTTTCATCAATCGGTTTCTGGCGGTTCGCCACTTGGAGTTTTGGCCGCATCGGCCTTCTTTTCCTTACGCTTGGACGCATAAAGAAGCGCTGCGGCAATCGCCGCTGAACCAATGGCAGCACCAATCTTGGCTTTGCCGGACAGGGAGGAGGGGGTTTTCTTGGTCATCCCATATCAATGGTGCCGTGGCACGCCGGAAGCAAGGGCAGAAAACTCATTTCACCAGATCCCGCACATCGGTTAGTCGTCCGGTGACGGCAGCAGCGGCGGCCATGGCGGGGCTCATCAAATGCGTGCGTGCGCCAGGACCCTGACGGCCAACGAAGTTACGGTTGCTGGTGGAGGCACAGCGCTCACCAGAGGGGACCTTGTCGGGGTTCATGCCAAGGCAGGCCGAGCATCCCGGCTCGCGCCATTCCAGTCCCGCATCTGTGAAGACGGTATGCAATCCCTCTTGTTCCGCCTGTTCTTTGACAAGGCCGGAGCCGGGGACGATGATCGCCCATTTCACGCTGTCGGCCTTTTTGCGCCCGCGCAGCACGTCAGCGGCGGCGCGCAAATCCTCGATCCGGCTGTTGGTGCAACTTCCGATAAAGATGTTCTGCACTGCGACATCGGACATTTTCTGGCCCGGCTGCAGTCCCATATAGTCGAGGCTATTTTGCGCTGCTTCCTGTTTGGAGGCGTCTTTGAAAGAGGCGGGGTCGGGGACCACACCGCCAATCGCTACTGTGTCTTCTGGGCTGGTTCCCCAGGTGACGGTAGGTTCGACATCGGCGGCATTGATATGCACGCTCTTGTCGAATGTGGCGCCCTCATCGGTGCGGAGAGATGACCACCATGCGACCGCTTTGTCCCAATCTTCGCCAGTGGGTGAGAGCGGGCGGTGTTTGAGATAGCGGAATGTCGTTTCATCCGGAGCAATCAGGCCTGCGCGCGCGCCTGCCTCGATCGACATGTTGCACACAGTCAGGCGGCTTTCGACGCTCATATCCTCGAACACCTTGCCGCGATATTCGATCACATGGCCCGTGCCGCCAGCGGTGCCGACAACGCCGATAATGTGCAGGATCAGGTCTTTGGATGTGATGCCGGGGCCGAGCTCGCCCGATACGGC
>JAHDDJ010000370.1 GCA_020629385.1 Erythrobacter sp. | reverse complement strand
TGATCGATCAGGTCTATTCGCACACATCGGACGAGCATCCATGGTTTGCCGAGAGCCGTTCCAGCCGCACCAATGACAAGGCCGACTGGTATGTCTGGCGCGATGCGAAGCCCGATGGCTCCCCGCCGACAAACTGGCAGTCTGTCTTCGGCGGACCGGCATGGACATGGGATGCGCGGCGCGGACAATATTACTTGCACAATTTCCTGAGCAGCCAACCGCAGATCAACGGGCATCATCCCGATGTGCAGAATGCCTTGCTTGATGTTGCACGTTTCTGGCTGGATCGCGGTGTCGATGGGTTCCGTATCGATGCGCTGAACTTCCTGATGCATGATCCGGAATTCCGCGATAACCCGCCCGCGCCTGCAACCGACAAGCCACGCACCCGCCCCTTCGATTTCCAGATCCGCAAATATAACCAGTCGCATGCGGATATTCCCGATTTCATCGCCCGCATCCGCGAAGTGACCGACAGCTATGACGCGATTTTCACCGTTGCGGAAGTAGGCGGTGACGAAGCGGAAACAGAGATGAAGGCCTTCACGGCTGGCGATACGCATCTCAACTCCGCTTATGGCTTCAACTTTCTCTATGCCGACCGTTTCACACCTGGCCTGATTTGCGCGGCGCAAGCGCAATGGCCGGATGAGGACGGCATCGGATGGCCAAGCTGGGCATTTGAAAACCACGACGCGCCACGCGCTTTGTCCCGCTGGTGCGCGCCGGAACATCGCGAGGCCTTTGCCCGGATGAAGATGCTGCTGCTCGCGTGTCTGCGCGGCAATGTCATCATCTATTACGGAGAAGAACTGGGACTGACCCAGGTCGATATTCCTTTCGACCAGCTGCACGATCCCGAAGCGATCGCCAACTGGCCGCTGACCCTGTCCCGCGATGGTGCGCGCACGCCGATGCCGTGGCAGGCTGATGTCCCACAGGCGGGCTTTACCGCAGGCGAGCCATGGCTCCCGGTTGGCGCAACCAATCAGCAAATTGCAGTGGACCAGCAGGAAAGCGACGCCGCCTCGCTGCTCAATTACACCCGTATGGCCTTGCAGTTGCGCCGAGCCAATCCGGCACTGAACCACGGAGCCGTGATCAGCTGCACACCCAAAGGCGACGTGATGGATATGGTGCGCGAAGCCGATGGCCAGCGCGTCCGCTGCCTGTTCAATATGGGTACGTCAGAGGCAGCGATAGACCTGCCTGCAGATGCGCATGTTCTTTTCGCAACCGAACACTCCACACAGCACACACTGGCGCCTTATGGCGCGATCATCATCGAGGAAACACCATGCGCCTGACCGCTTTCATTGCCGCTCTGGCATCGCTTTGGGCCGCGCCGGTCCTGGCCGAAGAAACCGTCACGTCACCCGACGGTAAGCTGGTCGTAACCGTCGATGTGAATGGCGAGGGGCGACCATTTTACACAATTGCCATGAATGGCGAGCCCGTGCTGACCAACAGCGCGCTGGGTCTTCTTCTGCAGGATCAAGACAAGCTGGAGCGCCGCCTATCAATCACTAACGCGCAATCCTCTGCCCATGACGAAACGTGGGAACAGCCATGGGGCGAGCGGCGCTTTGTGCGCGACAATCACAACCAGCTGACAGTCCGCTTCGAAGAGGACAGCGACGAGAAGCGCAAATTTGGCGTGACTTTCCGCGTCTTCGATGACGGCGTGGGTTTTCGTTATGTGTTCGATGATGACAGCATGGGCCAGACGCTCAATGTGGCCGATGAACTGACCGAATTCAACTTCGCGCAGGACGGCAAAGCATGGTGGATTCCCGCCGGTGAATGGAACCGCTACGAATATCTCTATCAGGAAACGCCCATTTCAGCGGTTTCCATGGTCCACACGCCTTTCACGGTCCGAATGGAGAACGGCACCCATGTGGCTATCCATGAAGCGGCGTTGCTTGATTATGCAGGCATGTGGGTCAAGCGCACCACCGGCACCAATTTCCGCGCCACGCTGACCCCCACGGGAAGCACTGCGGCACGAGCGGTCCGGGATCTGCCTTTCGCTACACCGTGGCGGACGCTGCGAATTTCACCCGATGCGGCAGGCCTTGCGCATAGCGATATCGACCTCAATCTGAACGAGCCGAACAAGCTGGGCGATGTCAGCTGGTTCAAACCGCACAAATATGTCGGTGT
>JAHDDJ010000369.1 GCA_020629385.1 Erythrobacter sp. | reverse complement strand
GCTGTGAAGTTCGAGCACCTTGCCGGAGAAAAAGCGCAAATGGGCCGCCGCCGCATCGCGATCTTCGGGTTTGTCAAAACGCCGTCCGTCGCAGACTACCAGTGAATCGCTGCCCAGGATCAGTGATCCCGCATGATCGACGGTAATCGCCTGCGCCTTGGCAATTCCCAATTGGCGGGCGATTTCCCCAGGCAGCGCGTCGCCCAGCGCGGCTTCGACGGCTCGTTCATCAATAGATGCAGGGACTGCATTGTAGCGCACACCTGCTGCATCAAGCATCGCTCGGCGCGATGCGCTTTTGGAAGCGAGGATGATCATATCGGCTTTGGTCCTACACGCGGTGGAATCTCACGCCGTTCGCGCTGACCCACCAGATTGATAACCGCGGCCGCCGTTTCCTCGATAGAACGACGGGTCACATCAATTACCGGCCAGCCATTATCGGCAAACATCCGGCGGGCGAATTTCACTTCTTCGCGCACACGCTCGTCATCAACATAGGATGTTTCGGTCTGCTCATTAAGGCTGAGCAAACGGTTGCGGCGGATCTGCACCAGACGTTCAGGCGCTGTGGTCAGACCGACCACCAGCGGGTTCTTGAGGCTGTATAGAACATCCGGCGGCGGGCTTTCTACGACCAGCGGAATATTAGCCGTCTTAAATCCGCGATTGGCCAGATAAATACTGGTCGGCGTTTTCGAGGATCGCGAAACACCCGCCAGTACGATATCGGCTTCTTCCCAATTCTCCCATCCAACACCGTCATCGTGTGCAATGGTGTAGTGGATGGCATCAACCCGCTTGAAATAGGCATCGTCCATCAAATGCTGGCGGCCGGGGCGACCATGCGCGACCTGCCCGAGCTGGTCTTCCAGCGCAGCGGTGACAGCATCCAGCGCCGGGACCGCAGGCAAACTCAGCTGGCGGCAATGATCTTCCAGCCGGGAGCGCGTATCAGGATTGACCAGAGTGAACATCACCAGACCCGGATTTGCCGCAAGTTCAGGAACGATCCGGTCCAAATGTTGTTTGGAACGGACCATCGGCCAGAAGTGGCGCACTATATCTGCATCCTCGAACTGGGCGAGGGCAGCCTTGGCGACCATTTCCAATGTCTCGCCGGTAGAATCTGATACAAGGTGAAGGTGCAAGCGGCTCATGGTCAGATTTCAGGCCTATCGGGTCGGAGAAAACAGGGTGTGTATAGCATTGGGCATAAAACACGGGACAGACCTGACGACAAGTTCAAGCCGCGATTCCATGCCCGATACGAGTCTTCCAGCCGGTGTTTTTTGGACAGCCAAACTGTCTTTTCGACAGGGTGGGGACAGCGTGGATAAAAATGACTCGACGCGGATTTATGCGGATTCGCATAACCAAAAATTCTGTTCATCGCGGGAGAATTCGGGCAGAGGGCCTCTATCCCCGATTTCCACAGGGCCAACAGACTCCTTCATCCTCTATATATAAATATATTATTTAGTTAGGACCCCTCAATGCCTGGTCTTCTCCTCGACACATTGCGCGGAAAACGTGCCGAAAAGGTGCCCATGTGGCTGATGCGCCAGGCAGGCCGGTACCTTCCCGAATATCGCGAATTGCGCGCCGAAAAGGGTGGGTTTCTGGAATTGGTTTACGATACCGAAGCTGCTGCCGAGGTCACGTTGCAACCGATCCGCCGTTTCGGCTTTGACGGCGCCATCCTGTTTTCCGACATTCTGATCATTCCCTATGCGATGGGACAGAATCTCGAATTCCTGAAAGGGGAGGGACCAAAGCTCTCACCCAAGCTCGTCGATCATGCGCTGGAGAGCCTTGAAGCGGTGCCACAGCGCCTTTCGCCGATTTACGACACCGTGGCTGCGGTGAAGGCCGGACTCGGCCCTGAAACCACCTTGCTGGGCTTTGCGGGATCACCATGGACCGTGGCGACCTATATGGTGAATGGCGAGGGGAGCCGTGACCAGCACGATACACGCGCCATGGCGTACCGCGACCCGCAGGCGTTCGGCGCGATTATCGACGCAATTGCGGAGATGACGGTCGAATATCTCAGCGGTCAGGTCGAGGCGGGCGCGGAGGCTGTACAGCTGTTCGACAGCTGGGCAGGATCGCTTTCACCTGCACAATTCGAGCAATGGGTTGTCGCCCCGAATGCGAAAATCGT
>JAHDDJ010000368.1:211-2171 GCA_020629385.1 Erythrobacter sp. | reverse complement strand
CGGATGTCGATGCTCCGGTTGTGACAAGCACCGTTCCCGCTGACGGAACAATTCTGACACCGGGCCAACAGACCTTTAGCGGAACAGCCTCTGACACAACCGGTGTTGCCGCTATCCGAGTCGCCACGCTCCGAACCACAACCGGAGAATGGTGGAACGGCGCTGGATGGCAGACCGGATTCTCCTGGGAGACAGCAACCCTCGACCAAGACAACTGGACACTCGCCCCAATCGATATCACCGACGGAGACACCTACCGCCTCTACATCTACACGTGGGACACCCTAGGCAACCACGGCACATGGTCCACCAACCCAAACCCCACCTACGTTGCCATCGAATGAATGAGGAACGGATGGTTCCATCGGTCTGGAGTTGACCCGGTTCGGTGGACACCTTGATCTTCGCCCGATTTCTCGCGCTCGGGTTGCGTGAATCTGGCATGCGACGGATGGGGTGTGGTGGAGTTTCTCATACTCGATCGGGGTGAGCATTCCGATCGAGCTGTCGCGCCACTGGCGGTTGTGGAAGATCTCGAGGTATTCGAACATGGCGTTCAACGCGGGTCCGCCATCGTTGTCGGTTGAGCAGCTCGGTCTGCATTCGTCCCCAGAACGATTCGATGACTAAACCGGCCCGGGTTCAGTGGAGGGTTCTGATCGCTGAGTTGTGCCCCGGGGTTGGGGCGGGTTGTTGAGTGTAGAAGAGTGCTTCGTGCTCGGCAGGCGGCCGGTGACTTATTTCGCCGTGGAGCCGACGGTTGTTGAACCAGTCGACGTTTTCGAACATGGCGAACTCGACATCGTAAGGCGTGTGCCATGGTCGCTGCGGGTTGATGAGCTCGGTCTTGTAGTGGCCGATTGTGGACTCTGCAACGGCGTGGTCGATCGGATCACCAACACTCCCGATCGATGGGGCGGCGCCGATCTCGGCAAGACGTTCGGTGTAGCGAATCGCGACACATTGGCTGCCGGCATCGGAGTGGCAGATCAGCCCGTCAAGGCGCTCATCGCGTGAACAGATCGCGTGTTCTAGAGCGTCGAGGACCAACTCTGTGCGCATGTTCGTTGAGACTCGACTCGCCAACCAACGACGCGTCGGGAGTAGACGTCGATCACGAACGCCACCTAGACCATTGCGGCCCACGTCCGAACATACGTGAAATCGGCGACCACACCCGGTTCGGCGCAGCCACCGACCTCCAGTCCCGATCAACAAGATCCGGTGCCCGCTCCGCGGCGGGGTCTGGTGTGGGCTGCGAGGCTTCTTGCCGCGCACAGCACCCGCGCCAGACCGGCCTGTTTCATCAACCGCTCGCAACGGTCCCGGCGGATCTGGATGCCTTCACGGTTCAGTTGGGCCCAAACCTTGCGGCGGCCATACACGCCGTAGTTCGCCTTGTGCACACGCTTCGCCTCGACAAGGAGTCGTTCGTCGTCAAGCTGACGTCGCGACGGGGCCTTGGTCTTGGCGGCGTAGTAGGTCGACACCGCGATCGGCAGCTCTGCGCAGATCGACTCGATCCCGATCGGCCTTGTGCTAGTCGATGAGCCTCACGAGCGCTTCAGTGGGCGTCGAGTTCCGCCTGGGCAAAATACGCCGACGCTTTCCGGAGGATCTCGTTCGAGCGTTCCAGCTCACGAACCTTGGCCTCAAGCTCGACGATCCGGCGTTGATCCTCGGTGTGCGGCCCGGTGTTTCCCCTGTGTCGATCTGCCACAGCTTGAACCACGACCGCAGCGACTCAGGGTGCACATCGAGCTGCTCACCGATTTCGACGAACCCTCCGTTGTGACGCCAACGCGCTTTGCGCCAATCTCCGGCGTATATCGCGTCGGAGACTTCGACATGACGTCGATCCTTCCAGGGCAGACCGCCTCCATCACCCCCAGGCCGGTTCAGTTACCGGTGAAGGTGGGGCTTGGGTTGGTGGACCATGTGCCGTGGTTGCCGAGCGTGT
>JAHDDJ010000368.1:0-111 GCA_020629385.1 Erythrobacter sp. | reverse complement strand
TGTCGTCGCTCGGATCAAGGCTGGTGATCACTGGCGGGTCAACATCAGGCGCACCCCCGGTGAAGGTGGGGCTTGGGTTGGTGGACCATGTGCCGTGGTTGCCGAGCGTGT
>JAHDDJ010000367.1 GCA_020629385.1 Erythrobacter sp. | reverse complement strand
TGATCGTGCCGGAAGTCACCATCACCGCCTATGTCAGCCAGATCGGCGAAGACCGGATCGACCCGGCCAATGTGGATTTTGCCGAAATCCGGAACAACCCGTTCTTCTGCCCCGATGCGGCTGCTGCGAAGCGTTGGGAGACGCTGGTTGATGATGCGCGCAAGGCCGGGTCATCGCTCGGCGCAGTGGTGGAGTGCGTGGCAACCGGCGTTCCTGCCGGTTGGGGCGCGCCGGTCTATGCCAAGCTTGATAGCGACCTTGCGGCAGGCATGATGAGCATCAATGCCGTGAAAGGCGTTGAGATTGGCGACGGCTTTGCCGCCGCCGCCTTGTCCGGCGAACAGAATGCCGACCCGATGCGCGCGGGCGACAGCGGCCCCGAATTCACCGCCAACCATGCGGGCGGGATTTCCGGCGGGATTTCCACCGGACAACCGGTCGTCTGCCGTGTCGCGTTCAAGCCGACCAGCTCGATCCTGACGCCGGTCGACACTATCAACCGCGAAGGCGAAAACACCCAAATCCGCACCAAAGGTCGCCACGATCCCTGCGTCGGCATTCGCGGAACGCCTGTGGTGGAAGCGATGATGGCGCTGGTGCTGGCAGATCACAAAATGCTGCACCGCGCACAATGCGGATAACGGCTGATAGGTCCGCCTGATTTCGGGTACTTCACGCTGTAATTACGAAATAATCCGGAAATTTACGGAACCTGCTTGCGATTGATCGATTTTGTCGATGTTCGCAATCGCAACACTCGTCTTTACTGCAGTGCAGCAGACACTATCTGGGTGTCACACGAAATTTTCATTCAAACCCGAACATCAAACGGAGATATCATGGGTATTATCGGAAGCACAATCAAACCGTTCAAAGCCACCGCATTCCAGGCTGGCAAGGACTTCTTCGACGTCACCGACGAAGACGTAAAAGGCAAGTGGGCGGTTTTCTTCTTCTATCCTGCCGACTTCACCTTCGTATGCCCGACCGAGCTTCAGGATCTGGGCGAGCAGTACAACCATCTTCAGTCGCTCGACGTGGAAGTCTATGCGGTCAGCACCGACACGCATTTCAGCCACAAGGCGTGGCACGACACGTCGGAAAAAATCAACGGCATTCAGTACCCGTTCCTGGGTGACCAGTTGCACACGCTGTCGAACAATTTCGGCGTTCTGCGTGAGGAAATGGGTCTTGCCGACCGCGCGACTTTCGTCGTCGATCCCGATGGCGTGATCCAGATCATGGAAATCACCTGCGAAGGCGTAGGCCGCAATGCCAGCGAACTGGTTCGCAAGATCAAGGCCGCGCAATATGTCCGTGCCAACCCTGGTGAAGTGTGCCCGGCTGCATGGGAAGAAGGCGCTGACACGCTGGCCCCGTCGCTGGACCTTGTCGGCAAGATCTAAGCTGACACCTTACCCCCTTTGACCCGCATATGTGGGTCATTCGAAGGCCCGGAGCCACCTCCCCCTCCCTCCCGGCTCCGGGCCTTCATCATTTTACGACTACGGAGACTTCCATGCTTGGCGCGCAAATGCAGCAGCAACTCGAAACCTATCTCGCCAATCTGCGCGAGCCGATTGAGCTTGTCGCGACATTGGGTGAAGACGAAAATTCGACCAAAACGCGCGTTCTGCTGGAAGAAATTGCATCGCTGCATGACATGGTCAGCGCCTCTTTTGATGGCAGCGCCAAACATGTGCCCAGCTTCGAAATCCGCCGCGCTTCCGACCATACAGCGAGCGTCCGCTTTGCCGGCCTGCCGATGGGTCACGAATTTACCTCTCTGGTGCTTGCCCTGCTGTGGGCTGGCGGTCATCCGCCCAAAGTCGATGCCGATGTGATCGAACAGATCAAGGCGCTCGACGGCGATTTCGACTTCGAGATGTATTTCTCGCTGAGCTGCCAGAACTGCCCTGACGTGGTGCAGGCGCTGACGCTGATGGCGATTTTCAACCCGCGCATTTCGGCAACCCTGATCGAAGGCGGCGCGTTCAAGGGCGAGGTCGAGAGCCGCAAGGTCATGGCAGTCCCGGCGGTCTATCTGAACGGCCAAAGCTTCGCCAATGGCCGCATGGATGTGCGCGATATCATTGCCAAGCTGGACACAAATTCAGACGCCAAGGCAGCGGAGAAACTGGCGGACAAGAAGCCGTTCGAAGTGCTGGTGGTGGG
>JAHDDJ010000366.1 GCA_020629385.1 Erythrobacter sp. | reverse complement strand
GATGCGATCAGCGAGCGGGCGTAGCGGGCGATGTCGAGGTCGATATCATCGGGCAGTGCGTCAGCCACTTCCTGCTCGACGATCATAGTCAGCTTGGCACGGCCTTCCAGATCGGCCTCGGAGAGTCCGGTACCTTCGGGCAACTTATGCTCGTAGATGGCGGACCAGATGTTCGGATTTTCGAGGGCAAAGCTGAAATATCCGCGCACCAGCGCTCCAATGCGGTCCTCGTCCGCCCTGGCAAGCGAGCCGCGCAGATGCTCTGCCCACAGGCCGAAGGTGTGGGTGTTGATCGCCGCCAGCAGGCCTTCGAGTGATCCGAACACATTGTAGATTGTACCCACAGAATAGCCTGCGCGTTTAGCCACTTCGCGCCCGGAAAAGCGGGCATAACCAACCTCCGCCATCAGGGCGTGACCCTTGCTGACGAGGAGTGTGCGCAATTGCTCTGGCGTATGATCGGACCGTCTTCCCATAGGCGGCTCATAGCAAAAAACTGAACACTGTCTAATTTTTATATTGAACAGTGTTCAGTTAATCGATAGGAGGTGTGCGAATCTGGGAGGATGCCGACGTGGATTTTCTGTTCATTGTGTTGCTGGGCGGTGGCCTGATCTATCTGTGGAATAGGGCTGACCGGCTCGAAACACGGCTGCGTCAGTTCGAGGAAATGGTAGACATTCTGGGCGCTGAGCTGGCACAATTGCGTGCCGGCAAAGTGCAGGCTGATCCTGGTCCGGAGGATGTGCCGGATGCAACGGAGCTCTCGCCAAATGCGCCCGGGGTGATTCCTGCACAGAGGCTGGTTGAAGAGGACGTCGTCCAATCCAAAGCAAAGCCGGATCCGCGTCCCGCGCCGGTTGCGGAAAAAGTTTATCCTTCAAGCGCGCCTGCTCCATACGAAAGCGCGTCGGAGCCCAGTCGTTTCAGCCTGCCTAAACTGTCTTTCGACTTCGAAGACATTTTCGGTCGTCTGCTGCCGATCTGGGCTGGGGGTGTAACGCTGGCCGTGGCTGGGTTCTTCTTGGTGAAATATTCGATCGAGCAGGGCTTGCTTGGTCCGCAAGTGCGGGTTGCGCTGGGCTTCCTGTTCGGCGGTCTGTTGCTGGGCGGCGCTGAACTCGCCTATCGCAATGAAGAGCGCGTTCGTGACGAGCGTGTGCGGCAGGCTTTGGCGGGCGCAGGTCTCGCAACGCTTTATGCCAGCTTCTATCTAGCCGGGAACATGTATGGTCTTGTGGGCAGCACAGTCGCCTTCCTCGGTCTTGCCGGTGTCACGGGTGCGGCAATTCTGCTGTCTTTCCGCTTTGGTTTGCCGAGCGCTATCCTTGGACTGGTCGGCGGTTTTGCCGCACCGATGTTGGTCGGCAGCGAGGAAGCCAATCTGCCTTTGCTCGCGCTGTATCTGGCGCTGGTTACGGCGGGCCTGACCTATGCTGGCAATCGCCAAGGGCGCAGCTGGCTGGCGCTGGCAGCCTTGGCAGGCGGTCTGGGCTGGGGCGCGCTGATGCTGCTTTCCGGCATTACCGGCATGACGGATATTTTGGCTCTCGGTGGCTATCTGGTCGTTATGGGTGCTGTTCTGCCCGCATTCACTGATGGCCGTGATGCGCAGCCAATCGTCAGACTTGGTGCGGCGGCACTGGCAGCTGTGCAAATGGCGGTCATGGTCGAACAGGCCGGTTTCGCGCCTATGTCATGGGCTTTGTACGGGCTGCTTGCGGCGGCGCTGTCATTCTTCGCGTGGCGCGAACCTAGAATGCGCTCTGCGACTGCTTTTGCCGCTGCACTGTCCGCAATATTGCTGGCAATATGGGGCGAATATTCACTCGCAATTTATATCACGGTCGCAACCGGCCTGACCGCGATCTTTGCGGGGGTGCCATTGGCCAATATCTGGCGCGGTGCGCACCGCAAGGAAGACGTGTACCAGCTTGCCGGTTTTGCGCTGGCGCTCAGCGTAATCACCTATTTCCAGTTTGCATGGCTGGGCAACATGGTGCCGCTGGCCGCTGCGTGCCTTGCGATTGCGATCCTGCCTGCTTTGGCTGCCTATCTGCTATGGCCCAAGCGTGAGGAAAAGCTCGGCCATGACGGCACTGTTCTGGTGTCATCCGCTGCCGTGGCCACTGTTATTGCAGGACTGATCGCAACTCCGCTCTGGGCCGCGCCATTGGT
>JAHDDJ010000365.1 GCA_020629385.1 Erythrobacter sp. | reverse complement strand
GCGCCGACGACAGCGCGCATCCGGCGGTCAATTACCTGCACAATCAGGCGGGCGAGGTCTACCTCGGTGGCCCCGTCACCGGCATCCAGCAGCCGATGCACTATGATTTCCGCGCGCGGCGCGACACGCCAAACGAGCTGCGCGCCTATTTCCGCAAGATGGGCTGGCGCAAGGTCGTAGCCTTTCAAACCCGCAACCCGCTCCACCGCGCGCACCAGGAACTGACGTTCCGCGCCGCAAAGGAGGCGCAAGCCAACCTTCTGATCCACCCGGTCGTGGGCCTGACAAAACCGGGCGACATCGATCACTTCACCCGTGTCCGCTGCTATGAGGCGGTGCTGGATCAATACCCCGCCGCGACAACGTCCATGTCGCTCCTCAACCTCGCGATGCGGATGGCTGGACCACGTGAAGCCGTCTGGCACGGTTTGATCCGCAAAAACCACGGCTGCACGCACTTCATCGTAGGCCGGGACCACGCGGGCCCCGGTAAAAACTCAGCCGGTGAGGATTTCTACGGCCCCTATGACGCGCAGGACCTCTTCCGCGAGCATCAGGACGAGATGGGCATCGAAATGGTCGACTTTAAGCATATGGTCTATGTCCAGGACCGCGCCCAATATGAACCTGCCGATGAGATTACGGACAAAGACGACGTCACGATCCTCAACATCTCCGGCACCGAACTGCGCCGCCGCTTGGCCGAAGGGCTGGACATCCCCGAGTGGTTCTCCTTCCCCAGCGTTGTCGAAGAGCTGCGAAAGTCACGTCCCCCACGGGCTGAACAGGGCTTTACCGTTTTCTTCACCGGTTTCTCCGGTTCGGGAAAATCCACCATTGCCAACGCGCTCATGGTCAAGCTGATGGAAATGGGCGGGCGTCCGGTGACATTGCTTGATGGTGACATCGTGCGCAAAAACCTCTCGTCCGAGCTGGGTTTCTCCAAAGAGCACCGTGACCTGAACATCCGCCGCATCGGCTATGTGGCGAGCGAAATCACCAAGAACGGCGGCATCGCCATCTGTGCCCCCATCGCCCCCTACGCCACAACCCGCCGCGCCGTGCGCGAAGACATCGAAGCTTTCGGTGCCTTCATCGAAGTCCACGTCGCCACCTCCATCGAGGAATGCGAACGCCGCGACCGCAAAGGCCTGTATAAGCTGGCCCGTGAAGGCAAAATCAAAGAGTTCACCGGTATTTCAGACCCATATGACGTGCCAGAGAACCCAGAGCTGAGTGTCGAAACCGAGAACGTCGAAGTCGACAATTGCGCCCATCAGGTCCTGCTGAAGCTGGAGAGCATGGGGCTGATTAAGGGGTAGTTGGATACAATGGCCTTAGGATGGGACCCAATCCCATCCTATCCATGTCTTCACTTGTCCTGATACCGCGTTCTTCGTGGCGCGGGAAAATGATTTTGACAGCTACCCGCCTTCTCCCCTAGCCTAGCTCAGTATTTTCTGCCGGCGATTTCTGGGGAGATCCATTTTAACAAAGTCAAAACCTTCTGCTGCGGTTGGCCTTTTTTTCCTGACAATTCTGTCAGGTTGCCAGACTTCAAGTTCCGGAAATACAGAATTCGTCACCACAGCACCTGCGCTCCAATCCTTTGCGAATGACGGGACCTCCGCCACCGCTCGTCTTGCCCAATTTCGCTCGGGGTCATTGCCTGATGAAGTAGCCCCTGTGCCGGTGACCACGCTACTTGCTATGTGCAACCAAATCATACCGGGGCGCACCACAGCAGAAGAAATCCTAACGGCATTTAACCGCCCCGCTGTTCTAAATGACGGAGAGAATGGCGTTGCCTACTTCATCTGGCCTGCAGATTTGTCGAGCCTGAACCTTCCGCCCAGCACATTGTTTGGGGAGCTGCGCGAACCATCAGCGAAGTTAACGGTCATTCTTGAACCGGACGGCGTAGTAAACAGTGTGCTGTTCTTCTCATTTGACATGGTCCCCGAGAGCCGTCGCACACAAACTTCGACTATTACGGGCAACAAAGAGTGCGACCCGACAAACCCCTATACAGGTCTAGTTGTCTTTTTTGAGGGTCCGCTTGACTGATGGCGTTGGTGATCTTCACCGCATAGGGCAATACCCACCCCCATAAGTCTCAATGCAGCGTCACCGGCCGCATATCATGCTGCCGCGCCAACTCGAACGCCATGCCACGGTCA
>JAHDDJ010000364.1 GCA_020629385.1 Erythrobacter sp. | reverse complement strand
TTTCCACCTCGTCCAGAAAACGCTGCACATGCGCATGGCTGATATAGACCAGCGCATCATTGGTCGGGCTGCTTTCGATATAGCAATTGACGCAGGCGAGATTGCACAAGGTTCCCGTGTTGAACCACAGCGTCTCCAGCCGCGTCATCGGCACAGACGCGCGGCGTTCGCCCTTCGCAGTCCAGACCGGATCGGAGAATTTTTCCTGCGGTAACGCCTCCGCTTCCACCTGAAACGGGGAAACGCCGGTGGGTGCGGTGCGGCTTTTGGAACGGGTGTTTGTGGTCAATTGAATGCCTTGCGCATTTTGGCGACGAAGCCGGCATATTTCTTGGGCAGCGATCCGAACACGGTCGGCTCCCATGCAGAGAAAGCCGCCGCCTTGGTGATTTCGCTGCGGGTGGGGTAGCTGATAATGGCTGAACCCATAGCAAAGGTGTTGCTCTTGCCGGTGATCGACTGGGTGAAAGGCAGCAGCAATTCGCCGGCATTCTTGCCGCAAATGCTCGCACCCAACACCTTCTTGCCTTTCAGAATGACCTTGAGGTGTCCCTTGGTCGAATCCTCGGCAATGGCGCGTTCGTTGTGGTCGAAGCCTTCCTTGATCACGGTGACTTTGTCGCCGTGTTTTTCCCTAGCTTCTTCCTCGGTCATGCCGATCTGCGCGACTTCGGGTTCGGTATAGGTACACCAAGGCAGGGCTTTCCAGTCGACCTTGGTCGGGATGCCGGTGACGATTTCCAGCGCAACGTTGGAGCCTTCATAGCCCGATACATGCGTCAGGCGCGGCCCTTCGCGGCAATCGCCAATCGCATAGATGCCTTTGACAGAGGTGCGGCGGCGGTCATCGACTTTGATGCCATTACGCCCCAGCTCCATGCCGAGTTCTTCCAGCCCGTAGCCGGTTACGCGCGCCTTGCGGCCCACGGCGATCAGCAGATGCGATCCGCTGACGCTTTCGCCGCCATCGGTGTGGACGGTTATTTGGCCTTCTGTGCCTTCGACCTTCGCGGCTTTGCCTTTGACGAAGCGCACGCCTTCTTCGGTCATCACATCGACCACGACCTGCACCGATTCGCGGTCATCGCGGCCCATCGGTTTGCCGGGTTCGATCACGGTCACTTCGCTGCCCAACCGGCGGAAGCTCTGCGCCATTTCCATGCCGATCACCCCGCCGCCAATGATAACCAGATGTTCGGGTTGTTCGGTCAGTTCAAACAGGTTTTCGTTGGTGAGATACGGCGTAGTGTCGAGTCCGTCGATCGGCGGAACAAACGGGCCGGAACCCGTGGCAATGACAATCCGCGGTGCCTTGAGCGTGCGGCCGCCAACCTCGACAGTTTGCCTGCCGGTGATGGCGGCGTGGCCCATAATGACCTCGCAGCCCATTTCTTCGAATGTTTCCTTGGAATCATGCGGTTCGATATGCGCGATGGCATCGTGGATGTGCTTATGCACACCCGCCCATTCGACCTTGGGGGGCGACAGCTGGACGCCGTACCGCTTTTCCTCGCGCGCTTCCTGCGCACGCTTGGCGGCGGTGATGATCGCCTTGCTCGGCACGCAGCCATTATTGAGGCATTCGCCGCCCATCTTGTTGCCTTCGATCAGGGCAACGTCGAGCCCGAACAGCGCGCAGCCGCCCGCTGCAGTCAGGCCGGCAGCTCCGCCGCCGATTACGATTACGTCATGGGTAAATTTCATTGTGTGCCCTCCGTAACCAACTATGGCGTTCAAACGAAACCTTTTGTGCAAGCCGCCATGTTGATAGTGGCGGGTACTTCGTGATCCGGGGACTGGAAGTTACATGAATATTGAAAATAGCCGCGACTATTATGGCAAGGTGCTGGGCGGATCGGACGATCTGAAGACCGATGCCTGCTGCACCACCGAAGCACCGCCACCCGCGATCATGGACGCGATGATGAATGTGCATGAGGAAGTCCGTGCGCGCTATTACGGATGCGGCCTTGTCAGCCCGCAAGCCATTGAAGGCGCGCATATTCTCGATCTCGGATCGGGCAGCGGGCAGGATGCCTATATTCTGGCGCAGATTGTGGGCGAGCACGGAACTGTTACCGGAGTCGATACGACACCGGAACAGCTCGCTGTCGCCAATGAGCACCTCGAATGGCATCGCGAGAAATTCGGATATGCCAAATCGAATGTGATGTTTGTCGAAGG
>JAHDDJ010000363.1 GCA_020629385.1 Erythrobacter sp. | reverse complement strand
CGGTGCGGGTTTCGGCGCAGGTGTCGGAGCTGGCTCGGGAGTAGGTTCCGGTTGGGTCGCCTCCTCGCTCTTCGGTTCAAGTGCAGGCGCTTCATCACCTTCTTCGATGTCGTCAGGGATTTCGCCTTCGACCTCGACCACCACCAGCATCGAGCCGATTGCGACCATATCGCCGACCTCGCCCGCGACTTCCACGATGGTGCCCGTTACCGGGCTTTCCATCGGGACCGTCGCCTTGTCGGTCATCATATCGACGATTTCCTGGTCTTCCTCGACCCGGTCACCGACAGCTACGTGCCAATCGACAATCTCTGCTTCGGCGATACCCTCGCCAATATCGGGCATGTTGAAAGTGAATTTCGTCATGGCTCAGGCTTCCATCATTTTGTCGATTGCTTCGCCGATCCGAACGGGACCGGGGAAATATGCCCATTCAAGGCTATGCGGATAAGGCGTGTCGAAACCGGTCACGCGTTCGACCGGCGCTTCGAGGTGGTAAAAACAACGCTCGGTTACCAGCGCCGAGAGTTCAGCGCCGAAACCGGATGTGCGCGTTGCTTCGTGAACGATCAGGCATTTGCCCGTTTTCTCCACCGACGCTTCGATGGCTTCAATGTCGAGTGGAACAATCGTGCGCAGATCGAGGATTTCGGCATCAATTCCCTTTGCCTCGCATACGGCCTCGGCAACATGGACCATGGTTCCGTAAGCAAGCACGGTCATGGCCTCGCCTTCGCGCACGGTACGGGCTTTGCCTAGCGGGATTTTATAGTGCCCCTCAGGCACCACGCTGTCGCGGTGCTTCTTCCATGGCTCCACCGGCTTGTCATAATAGCCCGTAAACGGACCGTTATAGATGCGCTTGGGTTCGAAGAAGATCACCGGATCATTGTCTTCGATACAGGAAATCAGCAGACCCTTTGCATCGTATGGTGTCGAGGGAATTACCGTTTTCAATCCGGCGACATGGGCAAATATGGCTTCGGGGCTCTGACTATGTGTCTGGCCGCCGAAAATACCGCCACCGAAGGGCGAGCGGACTGTCATCGGGGCGATGTAATCATTGGCCGAACGATAACGCAGCCGTGCTGCCTCGGAAATGAGCTGGTCGAGACCGGGGTAAATATAGTCGGCAAACTGGATTTCAGGCACTGGACGCAGACCATAGGCCCCCATCCCCACCGCAACGCCAATAATCCCGCATTCCGAGATAGGCGTGTCGAACACACGCGTTTTGCCGTGTTTTTCCTGCAAGCCTCCAGTCGCGCGGAAAACGCCGCCGAAATATCCGACATCCTCGCCCATTATGATCACGTCAGGATCGCGATCGAGCATGATGTCGAGCGCTTCATTGATCGCCTCGATCATGTTGAGCCGGCGTTCGCCATCGGCCTCAGTGGCGACTTGCTTTTTTGTATCAGGGCTCACGAGTTTGGCCTCCCTTCGGGAAACTTGATCTCGCGTTCGCGGATCGCCTGTTCGCTTTGTTCCTTGAGGTGCCAGGGCAGCTCTTCATAGACATCTTCAAACATGGTGCGGAACGGATGGTGCAGGCCGTGGCCGAGAATGCCGTTTTTCTCGGCTTCCTTGGTTGCCGCTTTCACCTCCTCGGCGCATTTCAGATCCATCGCCGCCTGACGGTCTTCGTCCCATTCACCCAACTCGATCAGATGATTCTTGAGCCGCGTGACCGGATCGCCGAGCGGCCATTCGTCGCGTTCCTGTGCAGAGCGGTAACCGCTGGGATCATCCGAAGTCGAATGCCCTTCTGCGCGATAGGTGAAATGCTCGATCAGTGTCGGGCCGCCATTGGCGCGGGCGCGGTCAGCCGCCCATTTCTCTGCCGCATACACCGCCAGCGGATCGTTCCCATCGACGCGGATACCCGCAAGGCCATAGCCAAGCGCGCGCGCTGCAAATGTTGTCCGCTCAGCACCGGCAAAGCCGGAGAAGCTGGAGATCGCCCACTGATTGTTGATCACATTGAGGATTACAGGTGCGTTATAGACGGTGGCGAAAGTGCAGGCAGAATGGAAATCTCCTTCCGCCGTGCTGCCTTCACCCACCCAAGTGGCCGCAATCCGGCTGTCGCCCTTGATCGCACTCGCCATCGCCCAGCCCACTGCCTGCGGCGTCTGTGTGGCGAGATTGCCCGAAATCGAGAAGAAACTGTGTTCGCGGCTCGA
>JAHDDJ010000362.1 GCA_020629385.1 Erythrobacter sp. | reverse complement strand
GACCTTCCCGGTGTGCGTTACCACGTCCTTCGCGGCGTGCTGGATACGCAAGGGGTCAAGGACCGCAAGCAGTCTCGCTCCAAGTATGGTGCGAAAAGACCCAAATAACCCTTCGTGATCCCCAGCGAAGGCTGGGGTCTCTGGCCGCTTGGTCGTTCATGTGACGTCTCGCCCGGCCGATTGAGGTCCCAGCCTGCGCTGGGACACACGATTGAGATAAGGAATAAGTGCAATGTCACGTCGTCGTCGTCCCGAAAAACGGGTCATCCTGCCCGATCCCAAGTTTGGTGATCAGGTTCTGTCGAAATTCATGAACAACCTCATGCTCGACGGTAAGAAATCCACTGCCGAACGTATCGTTTACGGTGCGCTCGATACGGTTGAGGCGAAAGCCAAGGCTAATCCGCTCGAGCTGTTCCACGCAGCGCTCGACAACATCAAGCCGCAAGTCGAAGTGCGCAGCCGCCGTGTTGGTGGTGCTACGTATCAGGTGCCGGTCGAGGTTCGCCCCGAGCGTGCCCAGGCGCTGGCCATCCGCTGGCTGATCGGTGCGGCGCGCGGTCGTCCTGAAACGACCATGTCGGCACGCCTGTCGGGCGAGTTGATGGATGCATCCAACAACCGTGGCAACGCGGTGAAGAAGCGCGAAGATACGCACCGTATGGCTGACGCCAACCGCGCATTTTCGCATTACCGCTGGTAATCCTTTCCTCTCACGGAGAATACGAACATGGCACGCGAATATCCGCTAGAGCGGTACCGCAACATCGGCATCATGGCTCACATCGATGCCGGTAAAACCACCACGACCGAGCGTATCCTGTACTACACAGGCAAATCCTACAAGATCGGCGAAGTGCACGATGGCGCGGCGACGATGGACTGGATGGAGCAGGAGCAGGAGCGTGGGATCACGATTACCTCTGCTGCGACGACCACCTTCTGGTCGGCTGAAGACGGCGAAGGCCCGAAGCACCGCATCAACATCATCGACACCCCGGGTCACGTTGACTTCACCATTGAAGTCGAACGTTCGCTCCGCGTCCTCGACGGCGCCGTCGCTGTGTTCGACGGCGTTGCCGGTGTTGAACCACAATCCGAAACCGTATGGCGTCAGGCCGACAAGTACGGTGTTCCCCGGATGTGCTTCATCAACAAGCTCGACCGTACTGGCGCCGACTTCTATTACTGCGTGCAGTCGATCATCGACCGTCTGGGTGCAACGCCTCTGGTGCTGTATCTCCCAATCGGTGCGGAAAGCGACCTGCAGGGTGTTGTCGATCTGGTCAACAATCGTGGCATCGTCTGGGAAAATGACGGTCTGGGCGCGACATTCAACTATGTCGATATCCCAGCTGATCTCGCCGACAAGGCTGCCGAATATCGCGAAAAGCTGATCGAGACTGCTGTCGAGCAGGACGACGACGTGATGGAACAGTATCTCGAAGGTAACGAGCCCGATGCCGCTACCCTGAAGAAGCTGATCCGCAAAGGCACCATGGCGCGCGATTTCGTCCCTGTGATCTGCGGTTCTGCGTTCAAGAACAAAGGCGTTCAGCCTCTGCTTGACGCGGTTGTTGATTACATGCCTTCGCCGCTCGACGTTCCTGCGATTAAGGGTGTTCTGCCCGACAGCGAAGAAGAAGATGAGCGTCCGTCCAGCGACGATGCGCCATTCTCGGCACTTGCGTTCAAGATCATGAACGACCCGTTCGTCGGCTCGCTCACCTTTACCCGCATCTATTCGGGTCAGCTGAGCAAGGGCAGCGTCCTCAACTCCGTCAAGGAGAAGAAGGAAAAGATCGGCCGTATGCTGCTGATGCATTCCAACAACCGTGAAGACATCGAAGAGGCATTTGCCGGCGACATCGTCGCGATCGCAGGTCTCAAGGAAACCACCACCGGTGACACGCTGTGTGATGCTTCCAAGCCGATCATTCTCGAGCGTATGGAATTCCCGGATCCGGTTATCGAGCTCTCGGTTGAGCCGAAAACCAAGGCCGACCAGGAAAAGATGGGCGTTGCGCTCAATCGTCTGGCCGCCGAAGATCCATCGTTCCGCGTCAGCACCGATCACGAATCCGGTCAGACGATCATCAAGGGTATGGGTGAACTTCACCTCGACATCCTGGTTGACCGTATGAAGCGCGAATTCAAGGTCGAGGCTAATGTCGGTGCGCCGCAGGTTGC
>JAHDDJ010000361.1 GCA_020629385.1 Erythrobacter sp. | reverse complement strand
GGATGCAATCGGCCTGCGAATTCGGGACTGTCCGTATCGATCCCGGTATCGATGATCGCAACAATCTCATCGGTCCCAGTCGCACCTTCCTGCCACGCAGTTACCGCGCCGTGAAAACCGGGACCATCCGAACGCCGGAACTCCGCCGTATTGAAATCGGTAGGCGGAGGAGGAGGCGGTGGTGGTGGTGGCGGCGGAGGAGGAGGAGGTGGTGGTGGTGGTGGCGGTGGAGGAGGCGAACTGATTACATTCCCGCCGCCCGAACTACCGCCTCCACAAGCGGACAGCATACCAAGCGCAGCAAGTGCAGCGCAGATTTTGATGGCGGCGGAATTTCTGGGGAACATTGGATGCAACTCGCTTATTCTGTTCCCCCTGCACTCGCCAGATAAGCCCAATTATTCCTAAAGGTAAAGCCTAACCAGCGCTTTTACCCTTGCCCCTTGCCCGTCCGAGCCGCCCCCGCTAGCAGCACAGCCAAAGGAGCCACCATGTCCAACACACTCGAAACCGCCATCAACGCCGCATGGGAAGACCGTGCCAATGTCACCCCGCAAAGCAGCGAGGTGCGCGAACAGGTCAACACGGCTCTGGCCATGCTTGATAGTGGTGAAGGCCGTGTGGCAGAACCGGACGGTAATGGCGGCTGGACCGTCAACCAGTGGTTGAAGAAGGCAGTGCTCCTCTCGTTCCGTCTCAATGACAATGTTGTGATGGATGGCGGGTCCGCTGGCGCTCCCGCTTATGACAAGGTTCCTTCGAAATTCTCCGGTTGGGGTGAAGATCATTTCAAGGCTGCCGGTTTCCGCGTTGTCCCCGGCGCGATTGCCCGACAAGGCGCACATATAGGCAAGGACGTCGTACTGATGCCGAGCTTCGTCAACATTGGTGCTTATGTCGGCGACGGTACGATGGTGGATACATGGGCATCCATCGGATCCTGCGCGCAAATCGGCAAGAACTGCCATATCTCTGCTGGTGCAGGCATTGGCGGCGTTCTTGAACCCATGCAGGCCAACCCGACAATCATCGGCGACAATTGCTTCATCGGCGCGCGTTCCGAAATCGTCGAGGGCGTGATCGTAGGCGAAGGCTGCGTTGTCGCCATGGGCGTGTTCATCACGCAATCAACCAAGATCGTGAACCGCGAAACCGGTGAAATTATCACGGGCCATATCCCGCCTTACAGCGTGGTCGTTCCCGGCTCTTTGCCCGGCAAACCGCTGCCCGATGGCACGCCCGGACCGTCATTAGCCTGTGCGGTCATCGTCAAGACTGTTGATGCGCAAACACGTTCGAAGACCGGCATTAACGAGCTTCTGCGCGCCTGACCAAACCGACAATTTCGGAACCACCGCATCGCCTTTCCGTTGTTAGGCAAAGGGCAGCCTATGCCCACCAACCTGCAAATAGCGGAAGGAACACAATATGCATAAACAGGGCGATGAAATTCACTTGGACGATACCGAAGCCAGCGGCGGTGAAAAAACAGGCCATATGCGCTGGGTTCTGGGCGTCGGATTGCTGCTGGCAATCGTAGCGATGTCAGCAAGCTGGATAGTTCCCACCTTGGCCAATTAACGCCAATCGCGTCAGTCCGGTACGGGACTTTCAATCGGCGGCATTTCTTTAACACTGTCGCGATATGCCTCTGCCTTCTTCATCACGCGCATCATATTGCCAAATGCGATCTGTTCGAGCTGTGTTTTGGTATATCCGCGCCGCGCAAGTTCCGTGAAAAGCGCCGGATAGGTCGACACATCTTCCAGCCCGTCAGGCGCGAAGGGTATCCCGTCATAATCACCGCCAATGCCGATACTCTCGACACCGGCAATATCGCGCACATGATCGATGTGATCAGCGGTCAAAGCAATCCCGGCCTTCGGAAGAGGGTTGGCCTCGTCCCATTCTTTCATGCCTGCCTCGACCGCCGCTGGCTGTCCCTGCCATAAAGCTTTCAAGCGTGCCTCCTCTGCTGCGCGGTTTGCGTTCCATTGGCGAGCAGGTTCGCTCAGAAATCCGGGCACGAAGGTTACCATGATGATGCCCCCGTTCCCCGGCAAGCGCTTGAGAATATCATCCGGCACGTTGCGCGCATGGCCGTTGATGGCGCGCGCGGACGAGTGGCTGAAGATCACCGGAGCTTTGGCCACATCCAGAGCATCGTGCATCGCCTCGGCGCTGACATGGCT
>JAHDDJ010000360.1 GCA_020629385.1 Erythrobacter sp. | reverse complement strand
GTATCTTCGGCTTTCTTGCGCAATTCCTGGATTTTCAGCGCGCCGACTTTGTAAGCCAGCGCCTGGCTGGGAATGGCGATATAGCGTTCGACTTCGGCCACCACTTCGGTTTCGGTCATGCCCGAATTGGCGAGCATGAATTCGATGGCCTTTTCGCGGCTCCAGCCTTTGGCATGCAGGCCGGTATCGACCACCAGCCGCATGGCGCGCAATTGTTCGTCCTGCAGCGTGCCGTAGCGGTTCCACGGATCTTCGAAGAAACCCATCTCGTAACCGAGTGTTTCGGCATACAGAGCCCAGCCTTCAACAAACGCCGTCGTGCCGCCGAAGCGCATGAATGCCGGAAGATCGGTATTTTCCTGCGCAAGGCTGATCTGGAAGTGGTGTCCGGGAGCGCCCTCATGCAGATACAGCGTCATATTGCCGGTCGTCAGACGGCTGGGCAGGTCATAGGCGTTGAAGAAGAATACACCTGGCCGCGAACCATCCGGCGTTCCCGACTGGTAAGATCCACCCGCGCTGAATTGTTCGATCGAGGGATCATACGGTTTGATTTCCAGCGGCGATTTGGGAAGCAGGCTGAAATATTCGCCGATCTTTTCGTCCACCTGCTTGCCCAGATCATAATAGCTCTGGGTCAGCGCTTCGCGGCTCGCGGGTTTGAATTGCGGATCGGTGCGGACATAATCGAAAAATTCATTGAGTGTGCCTTCAAACCCGACTTCGGCTTTAACACCTTCCAGCCCTTGCTTGACGCGGGCGACTTCTTTCAGGCCCAGATCATGCAGGTAGTCCGCAGTTAGCGGAAGCGTGGTCGTGCTTTCGATCATCTGCGCATAGAGCTTGTCGCCGCCTTTCATCTGGCTGAGGCCGACCGAGTCGCGGGCGGCGGCCAGATATTCATCGCGCAGGAAATCACGCATGCGGGTGTGTGCGGCGTATATTTCTTTGGTTTTCGCCTCGTATTCTGCGGTCAGACGGGTTTTGTCCTCGTCAGAGATATCTTCCGGGAACTGGCCGACCGGCCCCATGAATTGCGATTCCGCCAGCGGAATGGCGATCTGGGTATCGAGCTGCTGGATCACATTGTTGATCGTCAGCTTGGTCTCGACAACACCGCTTTCCATACCTTCGCGAAACTTGGCGATCGCGCGGTCGGTGATGGCGATGTAATCGTCATGGCGTGACAGATTGTCTTCGTAATTGGCCAGCGTCCTGAATGGCGCAGCGCCCTTTCCGCTCGCGAAGTTGGGATAGAAGGTGTGGAAGCCGCTGAAATGGTTGACCGGGCGCACTTCGGTCAAAGCGCGGATTTCATCGGTGCTGCCTTTGAGCGATTGCTCCTGATTATAAGCGAACACGTCATAAGCCAGCTGGTCTGTCGGACTCAGCTTGTCGCGGTCAATCTGCTGGAGCAACGCGACATTCAGCTGCGTATCGCGCAGGCTGGCATAATGCGAAGCATCGGTCAGGAAATCGCCCAGCCGGTCAGCATCACGATCATCGCCGCGGAACAAGCGGCCAAGCGGGTTGAGCTCGAGGCTGCGCTTGTCGGAATCGGCGAACAGCGCCTTCAGCTTTTCCCCCTCTGTCTGCGCCGGTTTTTCGGCCATCGGCTTGGCACCGTGATCGTCTGCCAAAGCTGGAGCCGCAGGAAGAGCGAAAGCAGCGGTCGCCAGCACGGCCCCGCGCAAAAGAGCCGGACGGAAATTTTTCATGGATATGTCCCCTGACAAGAAATTCATTGATCGTGGTTTAGGCAGCGCAATGGCGGCAAGGCTTGTTTCTATCGACGAAGCGATATTAACCGTCGATGGGCGCAAGCCTTCAGGTTCTGGCCGAATGCTTCGCAGGGCGACCGCAGGCCGCCCAAGCCATCGATTTCAATCTTGAGGAGAGACTGCGCTACGACATTCGTTGGAATCACAGTCATCCAAGGTGTCCAAAAACTCATCCGTCACATCGCTCAATCCGGGCCAGTGCCCACTTTGAACAACGGCTCGTCGACTTTCCGGGTATTGGACGACGCCTATGTCGTTGAGCATCGCCGATACTACAGCAGGGCCGTGCCCAGCCTCTTTAAGAATACCGATGATGTCATTGGTTTTTGCACCTCGCGTATGCATTCGCGTTGCCAATGCGTATGCTTTGGGCTGACGCAATCTACGGAGAAATCGCGCAATCACTCCACCACATCTCCGCG
>JAHDDJ010000029.1 GCA_020629385.1 Erythrobacter sp. | reverse complement strand
ATCGAAAGTACATTGGCCATAAAACATCCTCCCAAGGAGGAGGGAATCACAAAATCATCCCTTGGGGAATCCCTCGCGATTCAATCGTCAACGGCAACGCTTTAATGCTTGTTGTCATGTCCAGATTGTACGCTCATTGGGCACACGGTCAAAAACCGTTCTGCTTTAGCTGTTTGACCGTCAAAAACATGCTGCCTTTCGGATCGCCCGGTACGTCTAGAAAACCTTGCCGGTCGTAAAAGGCTCGAACCTCGGAATAGAGCGGGTGCGTCAGCACTCCCACAATCCCAACTGACTGTGACGTGGCAACGGTAAGTTGCAGCGCAAACTTGAGCAAATCTGCGCCAATCCCCTGCCCTTGGTAGTCAACATCAATCGCGAGCTGCCCCAAGATCAAAACGGGCACGGGATCAGGCATGTTTCGTTGCTTGGATTTTTGCAGATACGCCCGCTCGATCTGGCCGGTTGCCAAGTTCACATAGCCCGCTACCTTGTCGGCCTCTTCGTCGAAAATCACATAGGTACGCGACGCATTTTGACGCTCATTGCCCCAAGCGTGGCGTTTGAACCAGTGATTTAGGCTGTCATGGCCGCAATCAAAATCATCTCTATTGTCCGTCTGCGCCAGCGGGCGCGGCGCTGTTATCTTTCCCATACCGGAGTGCGTTGAGAAAGCTCTTTTAGGGCTGGAATATCTTTAGCAGGAGCCGCAAGCATGGCTTCAAATTCTGCCCACTGGTCAGGAGCAATTTGCACTACCCGACGCTCCATCAATTCCAGCTCCGCGCCCTCCAAGGCTTTGCGGCGCATAAATTCGGCCACGGACGAGCGGGTATGCTCGGCGGCGTTTTGGATCATAATTTTTTCGTCTGGGCTTACCCGGACGCTGAGTATGGTACTGGCTGGCATTTTTTCGGGCATGTTATGTGTATTTCATTAGCATACACTTCGTTACACCAATGTCAAGACTTTTGCCCTCGGTTTTCGTTCCCCTCGCTGGTCGTAGGTGTCACATCCCGGAACGTAGTAAGGCTGTTTCTTAAACAGCTCAGGTTTGAGTTTGTGCCATTCTTTCATGACCTGCAAGGGCGACTTGCTTGCCAAGGCTGATTGCGGAAGTTGTTGGTTGTAGAGCCAGACATAACGATGCAGCGTTGCCTCCAGCTCTTCGCCTGATCGGAAATGGTGGCTTTGCAAGACTTCCTCGATCCGTCCATTGAAGCGCTCTACCATCCCGTTGGTTTGGGGAGACTTCGGCGGGGTCAGACGGTGCTCGATGTCCAGAGCGGCGCAGAGCCGGTCGAACTCGTGCTCGCCGGTCGCGGACCGCTTGCGCAGACCGAAGAGACGATCGGTGAACTCCTTGCCGTTATCGGTCAAAATGGTGCGAATGCGGATCGGGCAAGCTCTTTCAAAGTCACGCAAAAACCGTCGGGCATTGGCTGCGGTCTTTTTGTTGTAGACGCGGATAAAGACCCAGCGGGTCGCCCGATCAATGGCCACGAAGAGGTAACGGCGCTTCGTTTCATCCTGCATTTGGGGCAGGTACTTCACGTCGATATGGATGTAGCCGGGCTCATACGCTTTGAAAGCGCTGTGCTTTGGCTTGGGGGCCTTGGCCTTAATTTCGCGCAGGTTGCCCACGCCATGACGACGCAAACAACGGTCCAAGCCAGAGCGCGAGACATTCGGGTTCAGGAACTCGCGCACCACAGCCAGCAGATCATCGAGCGAGACCAGAAGCGTCTTGCGTAACGCCACAGCGACGGCCTCTTGAGCGGGTGTCAGCGTGGTCTGGAGGTGGTGCGGCGTATGGCTGCGGTCCTCAACACTGTCACGCTTGCGCCATTTCCAGACGGTCTGTTCCGTCGTCCCATGACGCTCCGCAAGAACCCATGCAGGTTCATCGCTCGCCTGAAACGCCGCTCTGATCTTCGGTGTCGTGGTTGCCTGGCTGTGAAGCTTGATCAGCATGTCGTTCTCCCATCCCTCACCTCGCTCAAAACAGACCGTGCCATGAAAAGCGCCGATCGACGAGGGGCTATGTGATCATCCGGGATGGAACACCTAGGAAACTGTGGGCACCTCACCGTTCAATATCTCAAGGAAACAGGCCTCAAGATCTTTAGTGAACGCCTTCGCCGAGAACACGCCGGCAGCATGCGTACGCATACGTACCTCGGCGGCGATTTTTGCTCTATGCAACGGATCCTGACAAAGCCGTACAACTTTCTCTAGGTATTCCTTGCAATCCTGTGCCACCAAATCTCTAAGCCCACTGTGTACTAAAAGGCTTGCACAGACACGAGACGCAAATGAATGGCCTGGGAGTGTCACAATAGGGACCCCCATTCGGAGCGCATCACTTGCCGTCGTATGGGCATTATACGGCCACGTATCAAGATAAACATCAATATGCCGGTGCCGTGATAAGTGCTGCGGCCTTTCCAAACGTTCTGCCCATATAATACGGGAGGCATCCACCCCTGTTTCTTTTGCCAGGTGTTCGATGTTCTCGCGGGCAACCGAATTCTCGCAGTAAAGCCACAAGACACTACCTTCTATTTTTTTCAGAATATCAAGCCAAATGAGAAAGGTTTCCCTCTGAATCTTATGAATGGAGTTGAAGCAGGCCAAAATCACCCCCTGCTCCGGCAGTCCACACTCAAATTTTGTCAAGAGTTTTTTAGGAGGATCAAACTGAAAACTGTTAACCTGATAGCATCGGGGTAGGCGCAGAACTTTTTCCGAAAAAAACGTGTCACCCATTTCCGGCACAGTCACGACGTCCGCAACAACATAATCCAATGAATCCAGCATCAATGTACCCGGATATCCCAGATATCCAACCTGGATGGGTGCAGCACGGTGAGAAAATATAGATGCGCGGTGATTCTTTGTATATCCATTAAGATCAACGGCGATGTCGATTCCTTTTTCACGGGATTTAAGCGCAATCGCTTCGCTCGACAGTGCGGAAACATCATAAAAATGATCAACAGATGACCGAACTTGATCAAGGTACGCATCCCCAGTGTCTGGCCCGAAGGAAAATGCATGGACGGCAAATCTCTCCCGATCATGATGCGAGAAAATGCCCAAGATCAGCTGCGTTGTCGGGTGATTATAGAAATCGGCAGAAAAGTACCCAATATTAATCTTTCTGTCTGAAGTCTTGGTTCTTTGCGGTCGATCCACGCGAATAGTATTTAGTCTTTGCGCATAGCGATGTGCCGCGCGCTGATGCAGCTCTGGATCATCAAAAATGCTCAGCAATACCCATGGGTTCGGTGGCGATTTTCCACTGTTGATATAGTCAATTTTTTCTCTAAAGGTAGCTTTTATATCCTCAAGCAATGTCCAATCTGCATTTTGCGCTAGACAATACATCAATTTTGTCATGGTATCCCAATCGATGGGCTGTGCTCGCAACATCTCTTCGAAAACCTCTGCGGCTTCAGACCATCTCTTCTTCATTAGCAAGGCATTGCCTAAGTTTGCCCTGGCTGACCTACTGAAATGATCCAACCGCAATGCTCTTCTCGAAGTACGTTCACACTCATCGAGTTGTCCATTTTCTAAGCACGCGGCCGCCAAATTGTTTAAGGCTAATAGACTGTTTGGATTAAGTTCAACAGCTCGTCTTAACTCCACGAGTGCTGCTCGCTTACGCCCGGAGGCAAGAAGTGCCGCACCCAAATTTGCGTAACTTACGGCACCTGGCGCTATCATGCAGACGGTTTTAAATACTGAACAGGATTTTTCATAATACCCTAACCGATAGAACAGCTCTCCAATATCTCTCAACTGGCTCACATCGAGCAGATCATTCGCTTCCAATTGCGCTGCTTGATGTTGGGCCTTTGCAATTTTCCCAAGCTTGTATGTGGCAACCAAGAGATGATATCTTGCCTCTGAAACTCTTGGCGCATTCTGTAAAATCACGTCTGCGCGTGTGGCCAAATCCTCCCAAAGAGCATGGCGGTTCAGCTCTCGAAGCTCATCCAAGGCTTTCTCGATGTCATCACTTTCTTCTTGCGAGCACTCCCAACAGGACCTTTGAAAAAATTTCTTCAATTTAGTGTCTTGCCGGAGCTCCATTAGCGCTTTGCGAGAGACATCACTTGCGAGATCATATCTCGCAGCCGTAAGCAAGCAATCAATAACTGAATATATCGTACTTAACGGTAGTGAAACACTATTGGAGGTCAAGGCGCGATACGTCCAAGTGTTTTCAGAGTTTCTTCCTGATCAGATCTCGCCCAAACAGCCAGCCCTGGTATGTCGAGAACATGGCGATAGTCGAAGCTTTGAAGGAATGGTGTGCAGCTATCCGAGTTATCTTCGATCATCACAACAGGCGAATATTGTTCCAATGTGCGCGCGGCTCCACGCAACACGTTCAACTCAAATCCCTCGACATCAAGCTGAATAAGTGAAATATCTCGTAAATTTAGGTCATCAATAGCGAGCAACGCGGTAGCCTGCCCCTTCTCTGAAACATAAGATGCGCCGCCCATATGAGGTAATTCGATGTCACCTGTGTCAATGTAGGTAGCACCAGTCTTCTGACCAAGGGCGGCATTCAAAAGCACCACATTCATAAGTTCATTCATTTCTACACAGAGCTTGGCCAACACGTAGTTTTCCAAAACAGGCTCAAAAGCATATAAAAGGCCTGGGGTGGCACAAGAAAATGTCGGCAGCATATCTCCGAAAAATGTACCGGCATGAATCATACTGCCACCCAAGATAGGCATGAGTTTAGACACAAGTTTATGTGTGTCCGGCTCATAAAGCCGTCTATTCTGTATGTGCTGTGCAGCAATTCTATGTTGCCCGTGGCGTGGAACACAAAAGCAAGTATCATCTTGCATTTTGACGATTTTAAAATCTACACAATAGCAATCTTGTCGCGAGAAATCCAACGATCTTCTTTTCGGCATACTGTAGCCTTCCTTTGCGCCTTCTTGTCTCTAGTAACCTACTATTCACATTGGACATGTGAAGGTTTGATGTGGCTTTTTGCTCTTTCTAAGGCACCCATTCTAATGTTCCGTCACCCCGGCTTTAAGTAAATGCAGTCATCCGTGTTTGGTGCTTCGCCGCGCATGAACTCCATCACCCGTATATAAAAACGCTGCCAGTTGTCGATCCCAAGATGCACGTTGAAGCCAGGGGTCCCATTGAACTCAAGGAATTTCAGATCGTTTGTGCCTGCTTCCGGCATGAAATCCAGGCCACCAATGATGAAGGTCTGGTCCAATGGGGGGCCAGCATATCCTGTGTTCGCGATGGCGATGAGCCCTTCATAGATCTTAGGTACAATGTCTTCCAGCTGCCGCAGATAGGCATCCAGCGGCAGCTCATTCGGCCTGACATTTTCAAAAAAGCTCGCAAAGGAATTGGTCGCCGCGGCAATGGTGAACTGGTGGGCCCCGTCTATGGCGCTTGCCTCATATTGGTTGGGGTTCACGCGGTAGAGCAAATTCTTATAAATCATGACTTCGCCGGTGCGGCGCGCGCAGGTCAGGACCCGAATGTCGAACTTCCTGCCCTTGTAGAGCTCTGGCGGCACCTCGCGTTGCACCAGGTATCCGTTGGGGACCAGCGGGGGCAGATCGGCCCCTTTCATGACATGAATGTCCTCACTGTTGTCCGACGTATATTTTTTCATGAAAAAGGTGGCATCGTCGACATCACGCGGTGTTTTCTCGCCGGAAAAATATGTCTCCGGGAAAAACGTATCGCCCTGGAAACACGCGAGCGCGGCCTTGGTGTGGATCGCACCGCCTGAACGGTAGTATATGAATTTATCAGCATTATCCGGAACGAATGTTACGATCCGCCCAGGCAGCGGCACTCCCTTCTGCGGAAAAATCCGGACCAGATAGTTGAAGATATTCGCATCCAGAAAGATGGTCTGCTCTGCTTCGGACAATTTGCGTCTCCATATGGCTTTTTGTGGGCCTGTGCCAAGCGCTCCGAGCTTTGCTTGGGTGGCACGCGTTGCGTCCGAAAAAGTGTCCGATCACTATCTGGGGGATATGTGATCGGACACAAGAGCAGTGGTGTCGTATGCGTCCCCTAAAGGCAAGGGTTCGCCATTAGCTTCTAGCTAACCACCAGATGTTGACGCAAGAATTATTCTCACTCTTCTACAGGATTACGCAGTGCTCTCCCTGCCCTGATCGGGTTTTTCAAAGAAAACCCCATGCTCAGCGAAGCTCACGAATATGGCCTGGACAGCTGCCGTGCCAAATCCAGCTGCAATCTGCTGGTCAATGGCTTGCCCCACATCATCGTCTGATTGCTGTTGGAACATTTCCCGATGCCGGGCAGTGAGCGTGGCGCGCATCAGCTAATCAAACTCCCCCTCAGAAAATCCCGGAAAGGGCGTGTCGGATGTGGTGATTGTTTCGAAGCCCATTTCAATGCATTGATGATACACAGTCTCGGACATAAGCGTAAAAAGCAGGTCATCAGCAAGCGATTTCGCGTAATGGCCGATCAGGCTGAAATCAGGTGGAATGTCGGTCATATATAGGCACCTTTTCAAAGACTTGCTGGGTTTTGCATATCTGTTGTGGATGAATACCAATTCACCGTGAACCTCGCGGGATGCCCGGGCGTTCAGGCCGGGGAGGAACGCGAGAGCGGCCTTGGGCCGCTTCCCGCTGTGATTTGACGTATTCGGCGACGACAGAAAGGGGTGCGCCACCACAACTTGCCGCGAAGTAGGATGGCGACCAGAGCACACCCTTGTGGTAGCGCCCGGTGATTTCTGGGCGGTTCTCGCGGAGCAATCGGCTGGATACGCCCTTGAGGCTGTTGACCAGCCGAGAGGGCGCCACCTTCGGTGGATAGTGGACAAGCAGGTGGACATGATCGTCCTCGCCATCGCACTCGATCAATTCGGCCCCGAAGTCGCGGCAGACTTTGGCGAAGATGTTCCGCAAGTCGCTGACTGCGAGCTCCGGCAACACATCGCGCCGGTATTTTGTGACAAAGACCAAATGGACATGGAGCATGTAGACTACGTGTCGTCCTGTTCTATATTCCACGGTCGCACACCTCAGACCAAATGCTAGACTCGCAACATGATCCATCGCGCTTTCAGATACAAGCTCAGACCGACCGAGGACCAGGCGCGTCAGTTTGTGCAGTTTTCCGGTGTGGTGCGCCTTATCTACAATTTGGCTCTTGAACAGCGCCGCGACCACTGGCGGGCGTACCGGCGCACCCATGGCAAAGCGATATCCATGCCAAGCCAAGCGCGTGAGCTGACGACGCTGCGGGCGGAGTTCGAATGGATCGCTGCGGTGCATGTGACGCCGCAGCAGCAGGCGCTGCGCGATCTGGACAGGGCCTACGCCAACTTCTTCGCTGGCTGTGCGGGCTATCCTTCTCCACGCCGGAAAGGAGTGAAGGATGCCTTTCGCTTTCAGGGGCGGGAGATCGAGACAAAGCGCCTGAACGGCAAGTGGTCGGCTGTGCGTCTGCCCAAGATCGGTTGGGTGAAGTTCCGCGACACCCGGCGCCTGCGCGGCAAAGTCCAAAATGTGACCATCAGTCTTTCGGCTGACGGCTGGCATGTCGCCTTTGCCTGTGAGATCGAGCACACTGCCCCGCGTAATCACCTACCTTCCGTTAGAATTGACCGGGGCGTGGCGAACACCCTGACGCTCTCGACAGGTGAGCATTTGCACATACCTCCCAGCCTCGCGGAGATCGAGCGCAAGAAGCGGCGGGCGCAGCGGGTTGCCTCGCGTCGCAAGCGCGGTTCGCTCCGCCATGCGAAGGCCTGTCGCCGTGTCACGACCTTGCAAGCGCGGGCGGCGCGCATTCGGCAGGACTGGCCTACAAACTTGAAGAACGGGGCGGACACCTGTGTAAGGTCGATCCCCGCCACACCTCGCAGACCTGCTCGGCCTGCGGAGCCGTGGACAGTGAAAGCCAAGCGTCTTTCAACTGTCGCTCGTGCGGCTTCCGCGCCCATGCCGACCATAATGCTGCAATCAACATCCTGCGTCGGAACACGGCGTCTATGATCGTGGAGGAAGGGCATCGGCTCTCCGCTGAAACGATAACTACACAGGCGGTCGTCAGACCTCTTGGAAATCCCCCAGCTTTAGCCGGAGAAAGATGTTAGAGCGTTCCCAATCTAATTGGTTTCATATCCTGCAGCTTTGAAGAAGTTGTAGCATTCCTCGTCAGAGAACAGATCACAGACGTGGCCGACTGCTTTCCACAGATCATCGTAGGTTCTGGCGGCGGCTTTGCGGATGAGGGTTTTGAGCTTTGAGAATGCCATTTCGATCGGGTTGAGATCGGGGCTGTATCTTGGCAGGAACAGGAGCCAATTGCCTTGTGCTTTCAGCAGGTCTTGGGCAGCGGTGGATTTGTGGGCGGGCAGATTGTCGAGGATGACGACATCGCCGCGCTCCAGTGTCGGGGCCAACTGCGTTTCGATGTATTTGTCGAACATGACACGATCTATCGCGCCTTTGATCACCCAAGGCGCGTCCAGCTGGTCATGACGCAGTGCTGCAATAAATGTCTGGGTATTCCAGTGGCCGAAAGGAACGTGATCAATCAGGCGCTGGCCGCGTGGTGCCCAACCTGTGGTCTTGATCATGTTTGTCTTCACAGACGTCTCGTCGATAAATGCCAGATGGGTCAGGAAATCCTTCATGAAAGGCTGGCGACGGCTGATCCAAAAGGCCCGCTCACGCGCAACATCCGGGCGGGCCTGCTCAGCCGCGAGCAGCGTTTTTTTTATGCGTCAATCCGAGGCGGTGTAGCCAATATCCCACCGAAGAGACGGCGACACGAACCCCGTGCTCAGCGTAAAGTGCTCGCGCCAAACCCTCTTGCGTCAAATCGCATTCGCGTGCCAGGCGTTCGCGCGCCCAGTCGTCGTAAGCACCGAGTTTACTCCACCCACCGTTACCTTGCGGCCGGGGCGCGAGCGACCCGGTAGATCGCTTCAGCCGAACCATGTCGTTTACGAACTTGACCGAAACATCAAACCGTGCCGCCGCGGAGCGATGCGTGTTGCCAGCTTCCACATGCGCAACAACGCGCTGCCGAAGTTCAAGAGGATGAGGTTTGCCCATAATGACCGCCTTGTTCTGTTTCCGAACAAGGAATCACGGATCAGCTCAAATGGGAATCCCGAATCCAGTCAGCTTGGGAACGCTCTAAAGTGGCTTTGTTGATAACGTCGATGCCCTTCCCAACGGCATCAATAAAACCCCCTCTGTCGTTTCTCCGGGTTGCGTCACAGGCTGTGACCTTCGCCACGATCCCTGTCCCGCGTGTTTTCGTTCTCGTCGTCACCGCGTTCCTGTTCGCGCTCGTCCTCGATCTCCAGCTTTTCACGCGGCTTGTTCAGCACATCTTTCAGCCGCTCGCTGACAGACGGCTTGCGCGCCGCGCGCCCGGCGTCCTCGCCCAGATCATACTCGCTGTGACCGTCCAGCTTGTGAACCGCCGCCTGGCCGTCGCGCCCGGCGTCTTTCTCCATGATCTCTTTCAGGCGCTCACGCGCGTAATTGCGGCCTTCCGGCTTCGGCGCGTCATCCTGATCCCGTGACCGGCCCACGACCTGCGACAACCGCCCCCGGATATCGTCCGACGTGCGTCCGCCGCGATCTTTTGCAGTTGCAGCCCTGAGTGCCGCCAGACCGGCAGAGACACGTCCCTGCCCCGCCTCGCGTTCAGCACCGTAGGTCTCTCGCGCGATGTCCAGGCGTTCTCGCATTTCGCGGAACGCAGCACGGGCCTGGCGGGCGGCATGAACCACGGCCCCGCGTTCGGTGACAGGTTTGTATTCCCGGCCCTGGCGCGCAGCCATCTCCTTCGCGCGGCGTTCCATGGAATTGGCCGCTGGCCCCAGCTTTAGCTCGGGGTCACGGTCCAGCTCTTCGGCGGAGAGTTGATCACCCCGCTCCAATGCCGCCTCGCGCTGCGCTTCCAGCGACCGGTGATCGACACGCTCCACCTCCCCTGCGCGCTCAAGCGCGCGGTTCTGCAATTCGGCCCAGAGGCCGCGCATCTGCTCGATCTCAACGCCGCCGGTCTTCGCAGAATCGAGCACCCGCGTCTTGGCGGTGAAGCCCCCAGCTTCCAGCTTGCGGGTGGAGGTTAGGACGTGGGCATGGTGGTTGCGCTGATCGCCCTCGCGGTGTGGGGCATGGATTGCCACATCGACAGCCACGCCGTAGCGGCTCACCAGCTCCTGGGCGAAGTCGCGGGTAATCTGAGAGCGGTCCTCGGCGCTGATCTCGGACGGCAGGGCCAGCTCCCACTCGCGGGCGGTGACGGAGTTGCGGCGGGTCTCGCTGGCCTCGACCTCGTTCCAGAGGCGGGACCGATCCGTCGCCCAATCCGGGGCGTCTTTCGGTGTCAGAATGAAGGTCTCCTCGATGCCCTGCTTTCGGGTGTAATCGTGGACGCGGCCTTCGCGCTGGCACTCGATGCGCTCACCGACGCGGTAGGCGGCGGCTGCCGTGGCGGAGCGCCCGGCGCTGCGTTTGATCGTCTTCACGGAGAGGTGGTAGCTGGCCATGCGCGCTACCCTCTCCCGTGATGCGAACGGCAAAACCGCGCGCCGTTGCTGACCCCGGCCCATGCCCCGACTTGGGCTGTCAGGTCAGCCGTCTTTTCTACGAAGAATCGCGCCCCGCCCCGGCGCGATACGAGCGGAAAAGACAGCCCGCCCGAAGCGAGCCTCTGGCTCTCTGAGGTGCGGGCTTTCCAGTGATCTGCCCCCATATCCCGCCCCCCATGAGGCAGGGGATATGGGGGCAGATCACTGGCGGTTTGTCGGGGGCAAACCCGGTATCGCGAAGGGGCGTCAGCACCTAGGCGCGATACCTCCCGCAAGGGAGACGCCAGCGGCAGACCGGCCCCCACCGTGGGGCATCGGGCGAGACGCTGGCGCGACCTTGCGGGACGCGATCCAACCGCTGAGGTTGGGCTGGGATGGTTTGGAAGGGGCAGCGCGCCCTTCCATGTCGCTGCGGCACGCAGCGAAGGGGATGGCCATCGGCCGGGGCTTTGCCCCAGAGAGATCGCACGCAAATCTCGGAACCTTAGGTGAAGAGTTTGCATAAGTGCGCCCTTGTCCTTTACAGGCCTACGGGTAAGCGCTATCGCTGGTTGTGGCAAGCCTAACCTTTACACCTGCCCTCATTGAAGTGGATTCCCGAAGTGGCCGAGACTGAGCTTGAACGCGCCGAGAAACGCTACGCCCAGGCCAAGGCTCGCCTGCAAGCTTTGAAGAACCAGGAAGCCACCAGACAGCGCAAGCTGGATACACGGCGCAAGGTGATCCTGGGCGGGGCGCTCATGGACCTGGCGGAACGGGATTCCAATGCTGCCGCCATGCTCGACCGGCTGATCCGTAACCTCCCCCGTGAACAGGATCGCAAAGCCTTTGTGGGCTGGTCCCTGCCCGGTGCATCGCCCGAACAGGAAGAGCAATCCGATGGATGAAACAGACCGTGGAATCGAGATACCGGATGACCTGGCTGCGTTTCTCATTGAGCAGGCGGAAGCAAATCAGCGGACGCCCGTGGAAGAGCTTCGCGCGATCCTGATTGACGCGATTGAGGACGCCCCGGCCACCCCTCCCCCGCCTGACCCGGAAACCGGCTCTTGATCCGGTTCCTCAGCCTTGCCTTCTGGCGGCTACTCCAGGTGATCCAGCTCTCGGTGGTCACGCCTGTTCTGGTCGGGGCTCTGATCGTCTTCGCGGTCCTGGGCGCAATGGTCGGGGCAATCATCGCCTACTTCGTTTCGGCCCCGTTCTTCGGCGTGCCGCCTGGACAGTCGGGATGGGAATGGCTGGTCTATGGTCCCTTCATACTGGCCGATGCTGTTGTCGGCGCGGCGGGCTGGATCGAGCAATCCGGGGCGGCAACCTTCTTCGGACGCAGACGGAGCCACGGCTCGGCCCGGTTCGCGAACAAGCGCGAGCTGCGGGAACTGGAACAGGCGAACGGCCTCCTGATCGGGCGCAGCCCCGATACCGGCAGGCAAGGGTGTCGGCACGGTGATCCCGAACCTGCTGGCGGCAGAACGCTCGGTTCTGGTCATCGACCCCAAGGGGGAGAATGCCCGGATCACCTGGGCGGCGCGGGAAGACATGGGCAAGCTCCACGTCCTCGATCCGTTCGGTGTCTCCGGTCGCCCCTCCGCCGCTTACAATCCCCTCGACCGGCTCTCGGCCGACAGCCCTGATCTGAGCGAGGATGCCGCCTCACTGGCGGACGCACTCGTGGTCGATCCCGCGCACCAGACCAGCGATGCCCACTGGAACGAGGAAGCCAAGGCGTTGATCGGCGGGCTGATCATGTTCTGCGTGGCGCACGAAGAACCAGACCGGCGCAACCTCTCGTCCATCCGGGAATATCTCACCCTGCCCCCGGATCGGCTGAAAGCGCTTCTGGAGCTGATGCAGGACAGCGAAGCGGCGGGCGGGTTGATTGCCCGCGCAGCCAACCGCTTCCTCGGCAAGGCGGACCGGGAAGCCGCCTCGGTCCTGTCCAACGCGCAGCGCCACACGCACTTCCTCGACAGCCCCCGGATTGCAAAGTGCATGGCGCGGTCGGACTTCGCCTTCGCAGACCTGCCCACCGGCTCACGTCTGTGTTCCTCGTCCTTCCCCCCAACCGTCTGGACGCTTACAGCCGCTGGCTGCGCCTCCTGGTCTCTCAGGCCCTCCAGGACATCGCACGGGCCGCAGAACGGCCTCTGGGGGCGTCAGAGGGCCGCCCTGGGCCGCTTGGAGGCTGTAGAGGGGCTATGGGACTGATGGCGGGCTATGGACTTCAGCTCTGGCCGATCCTCCAAGATATGAGCCAGCTCCGCGATCTCTACGGGCAACTCGCCTCGACCTTCGTTGCCAATGCCGGAGTGCAACAGGTCTTCGGGGTGAACGACTATGAGACGGCCAGGTGGCTGAGCCAGTCGATGGGTCAGGGCACCATTGGCTATCAGACCGAAAGCCACCGGCCCGGAGACATGCCCACGACCGGCACACAGGTCACAGGCCGCGATCTGTTGACCCCCGATGAAATCATGCAGATGACCTCCAACGCCCTGAACCGCGCCGGGTTTGCCGGAGGCTCCAACTCATGAGTAGGATGGAGCATCATGAACAAGACAACGAACAAATATTCACCAGAAGTGCGCGAACGTGCGGTGCGGATGGTATTGGATGGCGCCGGGCAGCATGAGAGCCGCTGGTCTGCGATCCTGTCGATTTCAGCAAAGATCGGTTGTGCGCCGCAAACGCTGAACGAATGGGTGAAGAAGGTCGAGGTCGATACTGGCCAGCGCGGCGGCGTCACAACCGAACAAGCCGAGAAGATGAAGGCGCTGGAACGCGAAGTGCGCGAGCTCAAGCAAGCCAACGAGATCCTTCGCAAAGCGTCCGCATATTTTGCCCAGGCGGAGCTCGACCGCCCATTCAAACGATGATCCGTTTCATAGAGGATCACCGTGACATCCATGGGGTCGAGCCGATTTGCAGGGTTCTGCCGATTGCCCCTGCGACGTTCTATGACAACCTGGCCAAGCGGAGAGACCTGACGCGGCTTTCGGACCGTGCTAAGCGCGATGTTGAACTCAAGCCCGAGATCGTGCGGGTCTTTGAGGAAAACCTCAGCGTCTACGGTGCGCGCAAGATATGGCATCAGATGCGGCGAGAAGGCTTTGACATCGCGCGTTGCACCGTTGCCCGCCTGATGAAGGATATCGGGATCGAAGGCGTCATTCGTGGTAAGAAGCCCAGAACAACGGTCCTTGACAAGGCGCTGCCTTGTCCGCTGGACCGTGTGAACCGTCGGTTCCATGCGCCAGCGCCAAACGTCTTGTGGGTCAGTGACTTCACTCTGAGTAATTGATCATCCGCGCTCTCGGGCAGTGCATAGTTGCTGCATCA
>JAHDDJ010000359.1 GCA_020629385.1 Erythrobacter sp. | reverse complement strand
CTAGCGCCTTTCCCGCCAAGCGCAAATCGCCTCGCCGCATTTCTGCGGATTGGCATGATCACATTCGCGCTGTTTTGACTTATGCGTGACAGAGTATGAACTCAGTTTGCCGGATTGTGTTTCGCTAAAAATCCATCAAGAGCATCAAACCATTGCTGCTCAGTTTTCTTAGTGGTGAAACTATGACCATCATCCACCTCAAGCGTAGCTATAGTCTTTCCGGCCTTCTCGGCACGCTCGACCATAAATTCGAACTGGTCAAACGGAACCCGCTTATCCTTCTTGCCATGCGCAAGTAGTACGGGCCGGCTCAAATTCTCAACCATTCTTGCAGGGGACAAACTATCCATGTCGAAGTCGTCTTCGCCTTCAATCTGGTCTTTAAAGTCACTATAAAGGCGGCGACCAAGATAATTGCGGTCGTAACGAAGCTGTTTTTTCCAGTCCGTCACTCCGGCCCAGCTTGCCGCGCATCGATACCGCTCTGGGTTCCTGATGACTGCCCACAAAGCGGCAAATCCGCCATAGGAACCGCCGATTACACAAACGCGATCTGCATCGACGTAACCCTTCTCGACAGCCCAATCCATGGCGTCATCAAGGTCATCCTGCATAGCTTTACCGATTTGCCCTTCGCCCAGTTTCTCAAACGCCTCGCCATATCCGCCTGACCCTCTGAAATTAGGCTGGATTACCGCATACCCGCGATTGGCAAGGAACTGGACCCGGTCGCTATACGATAGCATATCACGCACACCAAACGGCCCGCCATGAGGCAAAATTATAAGCGGCAATCCTTTAGGATCACGATTCTTCGGCAAGGTAAGGTATGCACGAATTTTCGTCCCGTCGCGCGCAACATAGTCAAACGGCTTAGGCTGTGAGAGCATCCGAAAATCGATTGACGGGCGGTAGTTAGCGAACAGGTCCAACTTTTTCTCACCCGGTGTGAAAACATACAAAGCGCCGGGGTCATTCTCGCTTCCATTCCATACGAGCATTCTTCGCCCGCCATCTGAACGCGAGATCATCCTAACACGGCCTTTTGGTAGCGCCTTCTCCAGCATTGATTGATAGCTTGCCATAGTCTGATCGAGCCAGTGTATCTGCGATGCATCATCGGTATAATGAACTGAGATCGGGCGGCTTTTCTTGTCCAGACCGACACTATCAATCGGGTAGCCCGGCTGCCGGTAAATCAGGCGTGTCGGCTCACCAGTCAAATAGTTAAATTCATAAAGAGCCTCTTCCTCTCCGTCGTTCTTGGTCAGAGAAAAACCAAGATCAGAACCGGGTTGGATACCGAACACATTCCATTTTTCGCTCTCATCGGATCCGCGTTTAAGCAGTGCTACACGTTTCCATTTTTTGTCGGGGCCTCCCCGGTACGTTACAAACGTCCGGCCACTACGAAGCGGGCCATATCCCATCCGCACGACACCTTGGCTGTCAGCCACCCAGTTATTCACAGGATCGCGTCCAGCACGTAGCTTCACGGCGTTTTCATGACCTGATCCGTCGAGCGGGAAACGCCAAACATCTGGCCATTTGTAAATACTCTGAGAGACATCCAGCAGGATGAATTCCCCTGCCGGGTCAGTATATATGACATCATCGCCGACGAAAGCCTGCTTGGGAAATCCGATGTAACGCTTTTCAGCACCGATTAAGTCGTAAAGAAACAGACGGGTGAAAGCTGCCTCCCTCGAACCTTGCTTTAACACGCCGCCGAGCGAGTAAAGTATCCGGTCATTGCTGGCCCAGCGGAACCAGTTGAACTCCGTTTCAGTACCCATCGGTATTTTTTGCAATGCTTGGCGCGTATCCGCGTTTACTACGTAAAGGAAGTTGGAACCGTCCTCTACCCGTGTATAGGCAAAACGTTTCCCGTCTGGCGACAGCTCAACTCCACCGAGATCAAATCTGTCTGCAAAAGCAGATGTGGGAATTAATGGCGGGATAGAGCTTTCATCGAACTCCTCAGTTGCCCTTGACTTTACATCCGGCGTTTCTTGTGCATGCGCGGCAACCGCAAAACAAAAACTGGCTGTCAACCATAAGAAACGCATTATAGACTTCGCCTTGGTCAAGAAATAAAAGTCATTCTAAGGCTATGTTTGCTAAAGGCAATGCCGCTTTACTTGGACACTGCGTCAATGCGGGGCGAGGCCGGTTTCCAGCCCTGTGCGGTCTTCCAGCGCGAAGCGG
>JAHDDJ010000358.1 GCA_020629385.1 Erythrobacter sp. | reverse complement strand
CAAATTGCCGATGCGCGCGTCCGCTTCCAGTCGCAATCGGGCGGCTTCGGGTCCGGTCGTGACACGACCGTGATGCTCGCTGGTTCCGATCCGGAGCTGCTGCAGAAAACGGCTGCAGAACTGGTCAGCCAGATGAAGGGCCTCGATACGCTGGTCGCGCCGCGCATCAATGCGGATATGAACCGCCCTGAACTGATTATTACCCCGCGCCCGGATCTGGCGACAGAACTGGGTGTGACCACTGCTGCGCTCAGCCAGACGATCCGTATCGCAACCATGGGCGAAATCGAACAGAATGCGGCGCGCTTCTCGCTGTCGGATCGCCAGATCCCGATCCGTGTGAAATTGCCGAAAAGTTCGCGTGGCGATTTGTCGACAATTGCCAATCTGCCGGTCCAGACGGCCAATGGTGGGTCGGTTCCGCTGGAACGGGTGGCGACGCTTTCCTTCGGGTCCGGCCCCACAGTGATCCAGCGATACAACCAGAATCGCCGAATTCTTGTCGGTGCGGATTTTGCACAGGGTGTCATTGCAGGTACCGCGCAGGAGCAAATCAACCAGCTGCCCGTGCTGCAAAACCTGCCGCAAGGCGTAATCCGCGACGTTGTTGGCGATCAGGCCTGGCAGCAGGAATTGCAGGAAAGTCTGATGATCGCGATCCTCGCAGGCTTCCTGCTGGTGTTTGCGGTACTGGTGCTCCTCTACAAGCGTTTGATGTCACCGCTGGTGAACATGACCTCGCTGCTCTTGGCTCCGCTGGGCGGAATATTCCTGGTCTGGATTGTCGGGCAGGCGCAATCGATGCCGGTCTATATCGGTATTCTGCTGCTGCTGGGCATTGTCTCGAAGAACTCGATCCTGCTGATCGATTTCGCAATCGAAGCCATGGCCGACGGCAAAGAGAAATTCGCGTCTATTATCGAAGCCGGTAACAAACGTGCACAGCCGATTGTCATGACCACCGTGGCGATGACGGCAGGCATGGTGCCGATTGCGTTTTCGGGTCTGCTCGGCTCGGGTGACGGCGCATGGCGCGCACCGATGGGAACCATGGTGATCGGCGGTCTGATCATGTCGACAGTGCTGACTTTGCTGATCGTGCCAGCAGGCTTCAGCCTTGCAGACGGGCTGGAGAAGCGTATGGGTCCGTGGATGCGCAAAAAGTTCCTGACCTATAAGCCAGGCGATGAAAACCAGACCGGATCAGAGGCACTCCCTGCCGAATAAGCACGACACAGCAACGGTTGACGCCGCGTCTGGCGTGAAAGCTGGCGCGGCAACTCCGGCATTTCCCGACGCCGTTTCGCTGTCGCCGAACACCGATACCGCGCGCACCATGCGTATCACCGCCACGCTGATGCTGGTGGCAATGGCGGGTATCTTCCTGCTGTCGAAGCAATATCTCGATTGGCATCCGGCCTGGGGATATGTGAACGCCTTTGCCGAGGCGGCCATGGTCGGCGGTATTGCAGACTGGTTTGCGGTTACTGCATTGTTCCGTCACCCGATGGGCATTCCGATCCCGCATACTGCGATTATCCCGACCAACAAGAACCGCATCGCCGATACGATGGCGCAGTTCCTACGCACCAATTTCCTGATCCCCAGCGTCGTGGCGCGGCGGATGCAGAACATGAACATGGCCAAGGCTGTCGGCGGTTTTCTGGTCCAGCCCACGCAAGGATCGCAATCGCGAATCGGCAGCGGCGCGTCGGAACTGATTGCCGGCGTGCTCGAATCGCTCGACCCTGACCGGCTTGGGACGCAGGTGAAGGCAGGCCTCAAGGCGCAGGCGCACAAGATCGAGATTGCCCCGCTGCTCGGCCAGATGCTGACCACAGCCATTGCCGACAAGCGCCATTTGCCGCTGATCGATGCGATCATCCGCTGGTCGGGCCTGACGCTGGAAGACAATGAAGAAATGGTCCGCGACATGATCAAGGAACGGGCCAACGGGATTATCCGCTGGACGGGACTTGACGGGCGGCTGTCCAATTCGGTGCTGGACGGCCTTTACAAGCTGCTTGCCGAAGTGCTGGTCGATCCCGACCATCCGCTGCGTGACAAGATCCAGGAAGGGCTGGACGGGCTCGCCCATGATCTGATCCACGATCCGAAAATGCAGCAGCGCGTCGAACGGATGAAGGCCGAGGTGCTGGAGAACGAAGCCGTTGCCCGCTGGTGGGAAGGCGTGTGGGAACGGATGCGCGC
>JAHDDJ010000357.1 GCA_020629385.1 Erythrobacter sp. | reverse complement strand
ATGCTGATGCTCACTCACGAAGCCCGTCTTGCCGCCCTGCGCGAGGAAATGAAACGGCAGAAACTGGATGGTTTCATCGTGCCGATTTCGGACGAGCATATGTCCGAATATGTCGGTAGCTATGCCCAGCGGCTCGAATGGTTGACCGGTTTTGGCGGCTCTGCAGGCAGTGCAATTGTGCTGACCCATAAGGCCGCGATGTTTGTCGATGGGCGCTATACAATTCAGGTGCGTGAGCAGGTTGATGGCAATCTGTATGAATATCAGTCCACGCTGGAAACGACGCACGCTAAATGGCTCGCTGCCAACGCCGAAAAGGGCGCGCGTATCGGCTATGATGCCTGGCTGCACACCAAGGGATCGGTCGAAGGTCTGTCGGCAGAACTGGCGCGTAAGGGCATCGACCTGGTGGCAGTGGAACGCAATCCGATTGATGCCGTGTGGAGCGATCAGCCTGCACCATCGCCTGCACCGGCCTTCGTTCACGCAGACGAGCATGCCGGGCAATCCTCGGCCGAGAAGCGCGCGCAGGTCGCTGACTGGCTGAAGCAGGAAGACTATGACGCGGCGGTGATTTCGGCGCTGGATAGTATTGCGTGGATGCTCAACATTCGCGGCGCCGATGTGGACCGGACACCCGTCGCGCTGTCCTATCTGATCGCCCATGCCGACGGCACGGCGGAGCTATTCATTGCGCCCGAAAAAGTCACGCCGGAACTGGAGCAGCATCTGGGCAATGCCGTCACCATCCGCGACCGGGCGGAATTCACCGCCAATCTGGCGACGCTGAAGGGCAAGACTGTTACGGTCGATCCCGATTATGGCGTGGCCGCAATCCACCAGACGCTCGAAGCAGGCGGCGCAATGCCCGTCGCAGTGCGCGATCCGGCCATCCTGCCCAAGGCCATCAAGAACCCGGTCGAACAACAAGGTCATCGCGATGCGCAGGCGCGCGACGGCGCCGCGATAGCCAAATTCCTGCACTGGCTGTCCTATCAGCCGTCAAAAGGTGGCGAAACCGAACTCAGCGCAGTCGCCAAATTGCGCGAATTCCGGGATGAAACGGGTGTGTTGAAAGACCAGTCATTCGACACGATTTCCGCAGCCGGTCCGCATGGCGCCTTGTGCCATTACCGCGTCGATGAGGACAGCAATCTGGCCATCGAACCGGGCAGCGTATTTCTGTGCGACAGCGGCGGACAATATCTCGACGGCACGACCGATATCACGCGCACAGTCTGGATTGCCGGACCCGGCGATAAATCCGAGCCAACAGCCGAAGTGCGCGACCGCTACACCCGCGTTCTCAAAGGCCATATCCAGATTGCCCGCGCCATTTTCCCGCAAGGCACCACTGGCGGCCAGCTCGACGCCTTCGCACGGCAGTATCTGTGGGAAGCAGGGGTCGATTATGCGCACGGCACCGGTCACGGCGTCGGCAGTTTCCTTGCAGTGCATGAAGGACCACAGCGGATCGCCAAGCTCTCGGGCGGACAGCCCGGCACCAATGAGGAACTCTTCGCCGGTATGATCCTGTCCAACGAGCCCGGCTATTACAAAGATGGGGCGTTCGGCATCAGGATCGAGAATCTGGTTCTGGTCGAAGAAAAGCAGATCGACGGCCAGGAAGGCACCTATCTGGGCTTCGAGAACCTGACCTGGGCGCCGATGGCGCGTGATATGCTCGACCTGTCCCTGCTCACCGAAACAGAGAAGCAGTGGTGGAATGAATATCACGCCGCGACATTCAGAATCCTCTCGCCGCAGTTGGAGGGCGATGTGCTGGCCTGGCTGCAGGATGCATGCGCACCGATCTGATCTTGTGAAGAGGCATATGTTCTACTAATGTTCCCATATTGCGAGTCGCATAAAAGGAGAACATCATGCTGGGATATGTCACATTGGGTACCAACGATCTGCCGCGTGCAGCCGCATTTTACGATGCAATTGCCAAGGTCATGGGCGTTGGCCGGATGATGGAATTCGACACTTTCATCGCCTGGGGTGAAATGGGTGGACCTCCCGGCATTGCCGCCACGAAACCGTTTGACGAAAAACCCGCGACGGTCGGCAATGGTACCATGGCAGCCCTGCAAGTCGACAGCACCGACAAGGTTCAGGCGGTCTATGACGCCGCGCTTGCCAATGGCGGCAGCGATGAAGGCGCGCCCGGCCCGCGCGGTGATGACGGGTTTTATGCCGGCTATTTCCGCGACCC
>JAHDDJ010000356.1 GCA_020629385.1 Erythrobacter sp. | reverse complement strand
TGCCTGATCCGCAAAGCCCCGCCCTCACCGCCTATGCAGACTCGCTCGGCATCACGGTGCATGGCGAGGAAGATGGCGCTCCCGTTCTCAAATTCGAGTTCAGCGGCAATGTCGAAGGCCGTCCCGGCCATCTGCATGGCGGTGCCACGTCCGGCTTGTTGGAAACGGCAGGCTACGCTCTGCTGCGCACAGAGCTTGCACGGCTGGAGCGAAATCACCGATTGAAACCGATCAATATCACCATGCAGTTTCTCAATGCCGGCAAGCAGCGGACCACCTACGCCAAGGCGCGGATTGTGAAGCTGGGCCGCCGCAATGCGAATATATCAATCGAGGCGTGGCAGGATGACCGCGATCGTCCGATTGCGACCGCGATCATGAATATCCTGATGGCTGATCCGGAAAGCTAATTGCCCTGATTGTCGCGACGCGACCCGCCGCCGGGATCGACCGACAATCCGTTATCATCCAGCCTTATATCCACCGGCACGCCTTCGATTTCGGTCGATAGCACAACCCCTTCACCGTCGCGCACGCGAAGCCGCGTTCCGTCATCGCCGAGCGGAATATCGTCCAGATCGGGCACATCCATCGGTTCCACCGGACCTTCAGGGTTTTTCGAGGGTGCCGGTGCGGGACGGGATTTTTCGCCAAGCGCCTGCTTCATGAAGTCACGCCAAATACGCGCTGGCAATCCGCCTCCGGTGACCCCGTCCAGCGGTGTGTTGTCGTCATTGCCGATCCAAACACCGACCACCAAATCGCCTGCGTAGCCTACAAACAGTGCATCGCGATTGCCCTGGCTGGTGCCCGTTTTCCCGAAATTCGGGCCCTGTAGCATGGCCGCCCGACCCGTGCCCCGATTTACAGTCGCTCGTAACATCTGTTCGATATCGTCATGGTCGGAACCGGACATGCTGTCTTGCGACGACCAGAGCCAATCGAACCAGCCGCCTTCCTCTTCGGCGAATGCGTGCGGCCTAACAGGATATTCGTTTGCTGCGACACCTGCATAGGCTGCGGTCAATTCCATCAGAGAGACGGTCGAGGTACCCAAGGCGATACTCGGATCACCTTCGGGTATCTCGGACCGGATTCCATAATCGCGTGCCACATTGATTACGGCCCGATCACCCAATTCCTGGAACAGGCGCACCGCCGCGACATTGCTCGATCGCGCAAACGCTTCTTCCAGAGAGATTTCCTTTGAATAGCGACCACCCGCATTTTTGGGTCGGTAGCTGCCGACTGTGATCTCGGAATTGTCGATGAGATCGTCTGGCTCCATGCCTGCTCGCAAAGCGGCCAACCAAACGAACAGTTTGAATGTCGATCCGGGCTGTCGCTTGGCCTGCGTTGCGCGGTTGAACGGCGACTTACCGTAATCTTTGCCGCCGATCATGGCGACGACTTCACCATTGGGACGCATCGCCACCAGAGCGACTTGTGCGCCGCCTAGCCGAGCATTACCTACCGCCCGTTTTGCGATGCCCTGCAAGCGCGAGTCCAGCGTCGTCGTGATGGTCTGACTGGCGTATCCTCCCTCCACCTGCTTGCGCGCTTCAGGCAATGCCCAATCGGCGAAGTATGTGCCGGTTGGAAGATCGTTGACTGTGCGAGAATCCACTTTGGGATACGGCATCGCGTCCGCCTCTGCCTGGGTCATATAGCCGGCAGCGACGAGCGATTTTTTGACCAGTTCCATGCGCTTCTTGGCCCGCTCGTAATGACGCGTTGGTGCATAGCGAGATGGTGCTTGGACCAGACCTGCGAGCATCGCCGCTTGCTCGGGCTTCAGATTCTCCGGCTTGCGGTAAAAATAGTGCAGCGACGCGGCGCGCAGGCCGTAAACATTGTCTCCGAAATAGGCGTTGGAGAGATAGCGTTCGAGGATTTCTTCCTTGGTCAGCCAAGTCTCCAGCCAGAAGGCAATCAGCATCTCGCGTGCCTTGCGGGTCAGGCTGCGTTCCGGCGTCAGGAATGTGAACTTCGCCAATTGCTGGGTTATCGTGCTGCCCCCGCCCACACCGGTCCATGCAGCACGGGCAATCCCGCGCGGATCGACGCCCCAATGGGTGAAGAAGCGGCGGTCCTCGATTGCGAGGAAGGAATTGGCCACATGGTCGGGCAGTTTTTCCAGCTCGACCGGTTCGTCAGTAATCGCACCGTTGCGCGCAATCGGCGTCCCGTCGGCGGCCAGCAGAGTGATTTGCGGCGGCGCGAT
>JAHDDJ010000355.1 GCA_020629385.1 Erythrobacter sp. | reverse complement strand
ATCCGGCTGATATCGCCCTGCCATTCGCCGTGATAACGGTCTAGCAATCGCTGCGCCGGTGCTTTGCCGCTGGCGACAATCTCGTCCAGTGTTTCGAGGAAGCCGGTCTCATTGTCGCCGCTTGTGTTGAGCTGGGCTCTGTTGGACAAGCCGGTGCGTGCGATTTCAAGCACTTCCCTGCCGAGGTCCTGCAATGTGCTGCCACCCGGAACCGGCGTAGAGAGGCCGTGCTTCGGGACATTGTTGCGCAATGCCTCGCGCTCCTCCATCGTCCAGTCCTTGACCAAATCCCATGCGGCATCGAGCGCTGTCTGGTCGTACAGCAAGCCCACCCAAAATGCGGGAAGGGCGCAAATACGGCTCCATGGCCCGCCATCGGCCCCGCGCATTTCGAGGAAGCTCTTGAGACGGACTTCGGGGAATGCGGTGGAAAGGTGATCCCACCAGTCGCCTTCGCGGGGTAGTTCTCCGGGGAGGGCAGGCAGTTCGCCTTTCATGAAATCACGGAAGCTCTGCCCAGCTGCGTCGATATATTTTCCGTCGCGGAAAACGAAATACATCGGCACATCGAGCATGTAATCGACCCAGCGTTCATAGCCAAAGCCGTCTTCGAAGACGAAAGGCAGCATGCCGGTACGATGCGGATCGGTATCCGACCAGATATGGCTGCGATAGGACAGATAGCCGTTAGGTTTGCCTTCGGTAAAAGGCGAATTGGCAAACAGAGCAGTGGCCAGCGGTTGCAGCGCCAAGCCAACGCGAAATTTCTTCGCCATGTCGGCTTCGGACGAATAATCCAGATTCACCTGAATGGTGCAAGTGCGCAGCATCATGTCGAGGCCCAGATTGCCGACCGTCGGCATATGCCGCAGCATAATGTCATACCGGCCTTTGGGCATAATCGGCAATTCTTCGCGCGTCTTGTCGGGCCACATGCCAAGGCCGATAAAGCCGACACCGAACTTCTCCCCAACGGCTTTGACTTGCTCAAGATGACGGCCGGTTTCCGCGCAGGTTTCGTGCAAATTGACCAAGGGCGCGCCGGAAAGCTCCAGTTGACCGGCAGGCTCCAGACTGACTGTGCCGTCGGCGCCGCGCATGGCGATCACTTCGCCATTTTCTTCGACCGGCGTCCACCCGAATTCTTTCAGCGCAAGCAGAATGTCGCGGATTCCGCCCGGTTCCGCATGCGAGGGTGCCCGGTGATCGTCGCGCTTGTAGACGAATTTTTCGTGTTCGGTGCCGATGCGCCAATCGGATTTCGGCTTTTCACCGGCCTGCATGGGCGCAACCAGTTGGTCGCGGCTCTCGATGACGGGGTCGGTGGACCCGGAATCCTCTCGCGTGCTCATGCGGGCCGCGTTAGGCAACCGGTGGCTGCGTTACCAGAATTATTATTTCGCCGTTGCACTTTGCCAATCCCCCGAAATGCCCATCCATAGAGACACAGCGGCAATCGCAGCGGTCTCTCCCCTCAGTATTCGCGGGCCGAGGGTAATTGGTTTCACTTTTGGATGAGCACGCAAAATTTCCCGTTCGGAGTCGTCGAATCCGCCTTCGGGGCCGGTTATCAGGCCGCATGGGCCGGAGGTCGCAGAAAAAGTCTCTGCTGCAGGGCTGCCACCGAGTTCGTCCGCGAAAAATATCGTGCGATTGTCCGGCCATGCGTCAAGCAAGGCGGACAATTTCTGAACCTTGCCGATCTCAGGCAGCGCTGTCCGTGCGCATTGTTCCGCCGCCTCTATCGTGATGGCGCGTGCGCGCTCCTCATTCAGCTTGTTGGCGACGCAGCGGCGGGTCACGACGGGCTTGATTGCGCGCACGCCGAGTTCGGTCGCTTTTTCCAGAACCACATCGAACCGGTCTTTCTTGAGCAGAGCCGGGCACAGCCAGAAATCGGGCACGATTTCGCGCTCGCGGAGCTTCTCCGCCACTTTGACCGTGACCGCGCGTTTTCCTGCTTCGGTTACGGTCGCGGCCCACTCTCCAGTCTTGTCATCGCACAGTACCACCGCATCACCGGGTTGGACCCGCATGACTTTGCCAAGATAATGCGCATGTCCTTCACGCAGAGCGAGTATCCGGCCGGTGTCCAAAGCGTCGCCAACAAACAGGCGCGGTGCGCTTCGCGGCGGCCAGGATGGGGTTGCAGGCATGGCTTTCCACTAGGCCGTGCAATCGGTAGGAGGCAAGTATGAGTGACCAGATCGTCCCCGATAGCGAACATCGTGGC
>JAHDDJ010000354.1 GCA_020629385.1 Erythrobacter sp. | reverse complement strand
ATGTCATTGCCAGACCACACTTGCCTGACTAGCCAGCGCCTATGGCTGAATCCGATCCGTCCACTCCCTCGCCGGAGCCTGAATATAATCCGATTTCACGCGACCGGATGGCGCTGCTGTTTGTGGTGATGCTAGTTACGGCTGCTGGCAATACGGCGATGCAATCGGTCATGCCCTCCATCGGCACAGCGCTGGAAGTCGATGATGTGTGGATCAGTCTCGCCTATACATGGTCGGCGCTGTTGTGGATGCTGTGCGCACCGATCTGGGCGCGGCGTTCGGACAGGCGCGGACGCAAAGCGATGATGGCGCTGGGGCTAATCGGCTTTATCACCAGTATGGGGCTGTGCGGCCTGATCCTGTGGTTCGGACTTGCCGGCCTGCTTCCTGCGGTGTGGACGCTGATTCTGTTCGCCATTGCGCGAAGCCTATATGGCGGATTCGGCTCGGCAGCACCGCCAGCTGTGCAAGCCTATGTGGCGGCACGCACAGCGCGGTCCGAGCGTACGCAAGCTCTTTCGCTTATAGCCTCCAGCTTTGGCCTTGGTACGGTTATCGGCCCTGCCCTCGCTCCGTTGATGGTTATGCCCGGTCTGGGGCTGACCGGACCGTTTCTGGCCTTCACCATTTTGGGCGTAGTTACACTGGTTGCCCTGCGCATTTTTCTGCCCAATGACGAACCGCAATTTCCCGCAAGAGGGTTAGCGTTTGGCGCACCCTATGGCGCTTCATCGACCGACAATTCCACTGACAATGATGATGGCGATAGCGATAACGGGGACACTCCGGAATCGACCGGGCCCAGAAAGAATATGGGCTGGTGGGAACCGCGCCTGCGTCCATGGGTGATCGCAGGGCTGCTGGGCGGCCATGCCCATGCAATGATTCTGGGCATATCGGGCTTTCTGGTGCTGGACCGACTAAATTTGCGCGACACGCCCGCCGAAGGTGCCGGGCCTGTGGGTCTGGTGCTGATGTGCGGGGCTATCGCGACACTGCTGGCGCAGTGGGGAATTATCCCGCGCATGAATCTCGGTCCGCGCGCAGCGACTTTGTCGGGCGTGGCCATGGCTGCATTCGGCGTGCTGCTATTCGGCGCCGCGCAGAATTTGCACGGCATTGCGCTCGGCTATGCAATCGCCTCGCTCGGCTTCGGGCTGTTCCGCCCCGGTTTTAACGCTGGCGCATCGCTTGCTGTTTCCCGCGCCGAGCAAGGCGAAGCCTCAGGTGTCGTCGCATCCGTCACAGGCGCGGCGTTTATCGTCGCGCCCGCGCTGGGCGTGTTACTGTATAACTGGTCCGAATGGCTCGGCTTTGCGGTGGTGATCGCCTTGTGTGCGGCGGTCTATGTGATCGGCTGGACATCTTTGTCCCGGGACGAGGTGATGACCGCCGACAAGAAACCCTGAGTTACAGGATCTCTTCGACCGTTTCCTGCGGACGGCACAAGCGCACGCCCTTGTCGGTTTCGACCAAGGGGCGGTTGATCAGGATCGGCGATTCAGCCATCGCATCGAGCACCGTATCGGCATCGGCGTCTGGCAATCCCCGCTCTTCAGCATCGGTGCCCCGCAAGCGCAGGCCTTCTGCCGGCGTCATGCCTGCATCCGCATATAGTTGAGCCAGTTTGTCCCGCGATGGCGGATTTTTAAGATATTCGACCACCGTGACATCGACACCCTCACGCTCCTGCAAAATAGCCAGAGTTTTGCGCGAAGTGCCGCATTTCGGATTGTGCCAGATGGTTGCTTGCATGGTCGAATCTCCAGATTTCTGTTGCAGCGTCCCTACAATCGGTGGGCAAAAACCGCAAAATACAGATTTTGCGCGATTGCTGCTTGCAATTGCGAATTATTCGCAATAGCTGGCTCCTCACTAATCGCGAATGAGTCGCAAGAGGGGTCTTGATGTTTCGTATTACCGCACGCTCTGCATTACTGGCAGGTGCAGCTCTGAGTTTCCCGCTCGGCGCATTGAGCGCAGAAGATGACAATAACCAGCCAGCAAGCGACGGTGAGGAAATCGTCGTCAACGGGCAGGTTCTCTATACCGACCAAGTCAATGCCTTGCGCTCGCCAACGCCGATTATCGACGTGCCGCAAAGCCTGTCCATCGTAACCGACGAGCAGATCAGGGAACGTGGCTTCACAAGCATCGGCCAGATCGTCGACTACACTCCCGGCGTGAACAACACCCAGGGCGAAGGGCACCGCGATGCCATCGTGTTCCGCGG
>JAHDDJ010000353.1 GCA_020629385.1 Erythrobacter sp. | reverse complement strand
TTCGTCTCCGTCAGCGTTACATCCGGGATCGGCAGGATCGGGACAATCGGCTCGACCTTGTACTCCATCGTGATTGCACCGGTCTGCGCGCCATTGCTGGTGCCGCGACTGACTTCGAGCTTGGTAATTTTGCTGGTGTCCATTGCCGGGAAATTATTCTTCACCGCGGCCTCAATGTCGGCAATGCTGGCAGTCGGGTCCACTTTGGCCAAGCGGATACCTTCGCCAACGGCGTGACGCATCGCGCCAGAGGCATGGAGCGTGTTGCTGAGCTGTATCGTGCCAAGCATCAGCGCAACCAGAACCGGCAGCGCAAAGGCGAAGTCGATGACGGCTGCACCTTTGGAATCGCGGGTAAGCGATACAAGACCGGCGCGGCTCATTGGAAGCGCACCAGACTGTCGCCCGTGACCACGACCTGGCTGTCAAAAGCCTTCACGCCAAGAACGCTTGCGATACCGGTCCAGTCGAATTCTGTCGCGACCGGCTGCGATATGGTCACTTCAACGAAACGCGCCGGAGTTTCTGTGGGCGCGCATCCGGCGTTGAAATCCTGCTGCAACACGCCGTTGCATTCGAGAAACAGGGTCGCAGAGACATGCTGTGCATCGATCCCCGCAGCCGCTGCCGCCTCGGTGACAAGATAGCTCGCATCGCTGTTGGTCGGACGTTTTGCCAGGGCGAAGTCGGTGGTTCGCTGGGCTGCCTGCTCGAAGTCGATCTTGGTGCTGATCAGCTTCGATGCATCGACCATACCGAGGCTCAACAGAACCAGAATGGGGAGGGCAAGGCCCAACTCCATGGCACCGAATCCGGCGCGGTCTTCACGCATGCTTTTGGCTAGATTGAGAATGCGCATGATGCTTACTCCACTACACGGATGATACGGGATGAAGTGTCGACACTGTCGATATGGCTGTCGCAATTGTTATCGAGCGAGCTCGTGCCCGAGAAATTGACACGCTGTGCAACCAGCAACAGACAATCGGCATGTTGACCGGCATTGCCGTTGAAACGGACATCACCATTGGGGAAATAGACAATGCCGTTAAAGATCAGGTCCGAACCGCCATTAATGGTGGTTTCCTGATCCGAACCGATCTGATCCTGATAGAACAGGATGCCGTGCCATGTTGCATCCTGCGCGGGGGTAGGTGCGCTGAGATCCAATTCTGCGCCGCCGTTGATCGACATTGTGGCGACATTGCTGCTGGTGGTCCCGGTCAGGATGATGGTGACGCCATCGCCAGTTACACGGGCCTGCGAATTGACCGAGAATGTTCCCCGGTCGATGATATAAACGCCGGGGTTCATGGTGACCCGCCCTTTCAGAGCCATGCCATTGCAATAGCGGCCGGGATTGAGCGTTACAGTCTGGTTGGGCCGTATGTTCAGATTGTTGGCGGTGCAGCCGGTTGGACTGATCGGCGCGGTTAGATTGCGTGAGGCAAGCGGGTCCGTCACCGGGATGCCATAAGGGAACAAGCTGGTGTCGGATGGAATGTTGTTGCTGCCATAGCTGATCCCGCCAACACTGCTGATCGGATTGGATGTCAGATAGCTTGAGCCGCCAAGCGTAATTGCATCGCTGCTTCGCGAGTTGGCAGCTGCCCCGCAGCCTAGATTGACCGAGGCATTACCCTGGGCGGTAATCCCGGTACCGTCATCCGCGAGCGAGATCACACAGTGGTCGCCGCCGCCGATAGTCGCTGCGACAGAGCGCGCTTCGATTATCGGGGCTTGATCGAGGAACAGGCTGGAAAACGGCAGGGAGCGCTGGGTTGTTACAACGGCTTCTACAGCGCCCGTGTCACCGGCAAAATCGCCTATCTGTGGCGGGTTGACGATCCGGACGACTGTGAATGTATCGGCGAAGTTGCGGCCGATTTCGTTTGTGGCATTGGCCGTGACGTCGGCGCTTTGATAGATGCTAAGCGCGCCGGCCATGGCACCGGAGTCGACGGCTTGCTGCAATTGCCGCTTCCAAAGGTACCATTGCACCGTGTCAACGCCGATCCCCGCCGCGCCGACCAGCGATGACGTTCCGATTGCGGTCACTAACAACACATTGGCCTTGGTGTCGCGGGCCAGCTTTTTCAAAGTTTGCAACATTCTAGCTACCTCACCTGAAAGCGGAATACGCGAGCCTGCCGGTGCGCTCCCGGTTCGTTACGTTCGGGTTAATCGGCGGTCACATGCTAAGGAAATTGAAGGAAATTCGGTTTACCCGAATTTAACCAT
>JAHDDJ010000352.1 GCA_020629385.1 Erythrobacter sp. | reverse complement strand
TCGATCATCACCGGCGGCGATATCGTTATCAATATGGGCGGCGCAGTTGACCTCGGTAACTCGACAGCTGGCGGGTTGATCGACGTACAAGGCACGCAGATAGACTTTGCATCCCTGACCGCAGGAACGACTGTTGACCTGACCACTGCCGGTGCGATCGGCGGCGGCGATATTGATGCTGACGGCGACGTCACGCTCGACGCCAGCACGATGGTACTGGGCGATGTAACAACGCTCACCAATGTGACTGCCAATGCAACGGGTGGCAATGCGACATTCGGTTCGATTGATGCCGGAAATGACATCACCGTTGTCGCAACGGGTGTTCCGACAATCGGCAGCATCAATGTGGGCAACAATCTGTCGATCACAGGTTCGTCGGTGACCTTGGGCGCGGGCAATATTGCCGGGCAACTGCTGTTGCAGGCCACCGCTGGTGATGTGTTGCTTTCGCTTGATGGAGCCGAACAAATCACTGTCGGCGGTCCTGTGCAGATTTCTGCCAGCAACGATATTGTGGTCACGCACACCAACAATGCAGGCGGTGCCATTTCGCTCGACAGTGCGAGCAACATCTCGTTCGCTGCCACGGGAGCAATCGATGCGCAGGCCGGCAGCATCCTGTCCGGCAATGAGGTGTTCCTGCTCGCCAGTGGGCAGATCAATGTCGACGATGTCCGCGCGATTCCGGGAATGATTATCCAGGGCGGCGGTTCGGTCTTTGTGAACAATGCCACCGCAACAGGGCCGCAGGGTCTGTCGAACTTCCGTGGGATCACGATTGAGGCGGGTCTCGATCCGTTTGGCGGTTCTGTATTCGACAATTTCGCCAATGTGACGATCACAGGCGCAGTGGATTCCTATGCTGATATAACAGTCCGCGCAGGCGGCCAGGCGATTTTTGTAACCGGTTCCGGCACTGTCGCCAATGATCGCATCTTCGTTCAAACCGGCGATGACATTATCGTGCAGGCGGGGGCCACTCTGACTTCGGCGCGCGCTCCATCGGCTGCGCCTGATCCAATGGATCCGTTCAACGGTACGGGTGCGATAGAATTGCAGGCCGGCGGCCTGACCAATCTGCTCAGCGTGCCAGCGACACCAATAGCATCGCTCGTGGTGGACGGCACTCTGGATGCCAATGGCAGCGCTATCATCGCAAGTGCCAATGCGATTGACGGGCTTGACGGCACCTTCGATGCCAGCTCGATCCAGCTCGACATCAATGATGCGCCGGGCGTCGGCGGTAGCCAGTCCGATGACGCCGGACTGCTTTCTGCGGATTGTGTCGAAGGCAATATCTGCCTTGGCAACATTCTGGCTGATAACGTGGTATCCATCGGCCAGAACAGCAATAACGATGTCATCCAGCTGATTGTCGAGCAGGGCAGTGTCAACGCGAACGACATCCTGATCACGACGCGCAACGACATTGTAATGGGCTCCAATGGTATCGCGACCACGCTCAACGCCGCGAATACTTTCAGCGCCACGAGTATCTCGGGCGATGTGAATCTGTTCGATGCGAATATCACCAGCAACCAGATACTGATCAATGCAGCGGGAAGTTTGCTCGGTTCTGCGGTGCTCGACAGCACCAATGATATTGGCATCACCGTGGGGCAGAACCTTACTGCGGCATCCATCACGACCGGTGGAGAATTAACACAAGTCGCCAGTGTCGGCGGCGCACTGGAAGGCTTCTATTCCGTCAATGGCAGCATCGATATCGGCACATTGTCTGTCGGTGCCGGAAACGTGAATCTGAGTGCCAATAACGATATCGTGATCGACTCCATCATCGTGCCGGGTACCGATATTTCTCTGGCTGCCGGTGGATTGGCGGAACTCGGCTTCACCAACACCGCGACCAATGTCAGCCTTGATGGTAACGCCGTAATCTTTGGCACGATCGATGCGAGCGGCGATGTTGGTGCCGATTCCGGATCGACCATCGACATCACCTCGATCACAGCAGGCAACAATATCGATCTGCTAGCAGTGGACGCTGTCACGGGCGGTGATTTGACTGCAACGGGATCGCTGACGGTCGAGGGCGGGTTGATTGCGATCAACAACGGAACCGCGAACCAGATCGATATCTTCAGCGATACGGACATACTGTTCAATCTGCTGCAATCGACCAACGATTTGATCCTGACAGCGAATAATGGGCGCATCGCCAATAATGGCGGCGCGGGCGATATCCAGAGCGGTGGCGGTGTCGATCTGACAGCACTCGAAATCGCGATTGG
>JAHDDJ010000351.1 GCA_020629385.1 Erythrobacter sp. | reverse complement strand
AGGATCTGGGCGGCAGCGCCAGAGACGTCGTCCGCACCCGCATGTTCCTGACCGATATCGATCAACAAGCGGAAGTGGGCGAAGTTCATGCCCGCTATTTCGGTGAAGCCCGCCCTGCCGCTACCATGGTTGGTGTGGCGACATTGTGCCGCCCTGAATGGATAGTAGAAATAGAGGCCGAGGCCGTAGTAGAGACCAGTAAATGAGCCAATTCCAACTGAATGATGACCAGCTTGCGATCCAGGAAATGGCGCAGCGTTTTACCGCCGACAACATCACCCCGCACGCAGCGGAATGGGATGAAAAACACCATTTCCCGCGTGATGTGATCAAAAGCACTGCCGAATTGGGCTTTGGCGCGATTTACGTATCTGAAGAATCGGGTGGCATCGGTCTTGGCCGACTTGAAGCGGCGCTGATTATGGAGGCAATGGCTTATGGCTGCCCCACCACCAGCGCGTTCATCTCGATCCACAATATGGCCGCCTGGATGATCGACCAGTTTGGCGGACAGGAGCTGAAAGACCGCTATTTGCCCGATCTGGTGACGATGGAAAAAATTGCCTCTTATGCCCTGACCGAACCGGGCAGCGGATCGGACGCGGCGGGCTTGAAAACCACCGCGAAGCTGGATGGCGATCATTACGTGCTGAACGGGACCAAACAATTCATTTCCGGCGGCGGTTTCAACGATATCTATGTCTGCATGGTCCGCACCAGCGATCACAAGACCAAGGGCATCACCTGCCTCGTGGTCGACAAGGACACACCCGGCGTCAGCTTCGGCGCGCCGGAAAAGAAGCTGGGCTGGAACGCTTCTCCAACCGCGCAAGTCATTTTCGAAGACGCACGCATTCCGGTTGCCAACCGCGTCGGCGATGAAGGCGAAGGCTTCCGTTTTGCGATGATGGGTCTCGATGGCGGCCGCCTGAATATCGGTGCCTGCTCGCTCGGCGGTGCGCAGCGTTGTCTCGACGAGGCAATTGCCTATACCAAGGATCGCAAGCAGTTTGATACGCCCGTCGCCGACTTCCAGAATACGCAGTTCATGCTGGCCGACATGGCGACCGATCTGGAGGCGAGCCGTGCGCTGCTCTATCTCGCCGCCGCCAAAGTCACAGACAACGCCCCCGACAAATCGCGATTCTCCGCCATGGCTAAACGGCTGGCGACGGATAATGGCAGCAAAATCGTCAACGATGCGCTGCAATTGTTCGGTGGTTATGGATACCTCAAGGACTACCCGATCGAACGTTTCTGGCGCGATCTGCGGGTCCATTCGATCCTCGAAGGCACCAATCAGGTCATGCGCATGATCGTGGGCCGTGATCTGTTGAGGCAGGGATAAAGGCGCGCATCATGACCGACGAAATCCTGATCCATAAGCATGGCCGCGTCGGCCATATCAGCCTCAACCGGCCCAAGGCTCTGCATGCGCTGACGCTAGACATGTGCCACGCGATGAGCGCGGCGCTGACCGAGTGGGCGGATGATGACAGTGTCGAGGCGGTTATTCTCGACCATGCCGAAGGGCGCGGGTTCTGCGCGGGCGGCGATATCAACCTGCTGCGCAAATCTGCGCTGGAAGATGGCGGCACAATGGGCCGCAAGTTCTTCCATGACGAGTATCAGCTGAACCACCAAATGATGACCTATGGAAAGCCGATTGTGGCGTTCATGGATGGCATCACCATGGGCGGCGGCGTGGGCATTGCTATGCCGTGCAAGTTTCGCGTGGCGACGGAGAACACACGCTTTGCCATGCCGGAAACGGGCATTGGCCTGTTCCCAGATGTGGGCGGCGGCTGGCACTTGTCGCGCCTTGGCGGACGGTTGGGGCAATTTCTCGCTTTGACCGGAGCGCGGCTGGACGGGGCCGAATGTCTGTGGTCCGGAATTGCCACGCATTACGTGCCCAGCGATATGATTGCAGAGGCCAAAGCGCGGATCATCGAGAAGCCGGACCGGATCGGCGGCGTGCTGTCCGAAATGGTCGGCAGTCCGCCCGAAGCGCGGATCGAGGCCAATGCAGACAAGATCGCCAAACATTTCGCCTCCGACCGCTATGAAGACATCCTAGCTAGCCTTGAGGCAGAAGACAGCGACTGGTCGAACAAGGAACGCGACACGCTCGGCACCAAGAGCCCGCAAACCTGCAAAGTCGCACTGCGCCAATTGGCCGAGAGCGCCAAGATGACCGATTTTGCCGATAACATGCGCATGGAATACCGCATTGGCAGCCGTGTGTTGGTACGCC
>JAHDDJ010000350.1 GCA_020629385.1 Erythrobacter sp. | reverse complement strand
TGTCCGCCGCATTCGAAGCCGTCGACCGACACCGCATCGCAGCCGATGCTTTGTGCCTTAAGCGCATGGCGAACGCTGGTGCATTTGTGGATTACCTTGACGCCCGCTTCCTTGAAGAAAGGCAGCACTTGCGCCGGATTGTTACCCGCAGTTTCAACCGCTTTCACGCCGCCTTCGATGATCGCTTTCACATAGCCGGGATAATCCGGCGCGTTGACCGTTGGCAGGAATGTCAGATTTACGCCGAAGGGCTTGTCCGTCATTTCCTTGCAACGTGCGATTTCTTTCGCCAGATCATCGGGCGTTTTCTGGGTCAGTCCGGTGATGATACCCAGACCGCCTGCGTTGGAAACTGCCGCGGCCATTTCCGCGAAACCGACATAGTGCATGCCGCCCTGAATGATCGGGTGCTCGATACCAAACAGTTCGGTGATGGCGGTTTTCATGGGCTCTCTCCTTCGCAAAATTTTGCATGAAGTGGCCCAGAAAACGGGATTCGGCAAGGACGCTACGGAAGCCTTGGGCTGAAACGGCTAGTCCGGCGTGTAGCCGAAACATTCGATCTCGAATGCGCAGTATTTTTCGACGAGTTTCCGAACCGCAGGAGCCTCGGCGAACAGGCTTTGGCGCGTCGCGCCTGGTGGCCTGTGCCCTGACTTCATCCTGAGCGACCGGAAATGGCAGCCTAGCCCAGCGAGCCCGGAGAAGCGTGTTTCCAGACCTGCAATGTCGTCTTCGATGTGCTCATATCTCAGATAGAGATCGATCACGTCCTCACCATTGACCAGATATTTGCTTTGGTTCCTGCCCAGCAAATGCGGATTTTCCAGCCAGAAGCGCGCGAAACTCTCATCTGGCCTACGCATCCAGAAATAGGCCGAAACCGCGACATCGTAGGGATTGCGGACAATCGAGACTTTGGTCGATTTGGTCCAGTCATCACCGGACAGTCGCTGATATGCTTCGGCAGCACTGGTATGGCTGCGGAAGCGCGCAGGCCATTTCCGCCTTTGCCATGCACGGCGCCACTCACTCGTGGGTAAACTCGCCAATTCAGTAATTCTGTAACGGAAATTGGCGGGCTTGTACGTGCCGATCCCTGCGCGTTCTGCTGCTGTGAAAGAGCCAATGGGCGTGACAATATCATCCGGCACAGCAAATTGCGCCAGAGCCACTTCGAATGATGTTCCGGCGACCTTATGCGGCTTCAAAAACAAAATAGCCGGATCGCGCAGTAAAATCATCGCGCCATATTGCATGGGCGGCCTGACTTAGGAATATAGAAGCGTGCCCGACATTCATGACAGCCTACCCTTGCCAGCCGATTTGCAGATCGACACGCTGGTCGATGTCGGCGTCGCGGAAGGTACACCGTGGTTATATGACCGCTTCCCCGATGCGCGGTTGGTGCTGATCGACCCGATGGAAATTCCGCCCGAACTTGCCGAAAGGCTGGCGCACCGTGTTCCCGCCATTCACGAGATTGCGGTGGGCGCAAAGAAAGGCGGCGCAACCCTGTATGTCGATCTGGAGCGCACATCGCGAACATCCCTCTATGAACGGACCGCACTGACCAACACAGGCAATCCTATCGAGCAAAGCGTTACTGCCATCAGGCGGCTCGATGATATTGTGGGCGATCCTGGATATGGGATGCTCGGCATCAAGATCGATACCGAGGGGCATGAACTGGAAGTGCTCAAGGGTGCGGAAGGCGTGCTTGAACGCTGTGCGTTTATTCTGTGCGAAGTGTCCATCGCCGAAAGATTCGCAGGTAGTTACCGGCAGGAAGAACTCATCGGCTGGCTTGCAGAACACGGTTTCGGGAAGGCTGATGTGCTGCGCACAGTTGAAGGTCGCGGCGGGCAAGCCCTCTTTTCCGATATGCTGTTCAGGCCCGAACGCTAACTGCCTGTTGCCAGCGCAGCCTGCCCATTGCTGCATATGTCTGCAACGGGGCAACCATCGCATTGCGGCTTGCGCACACGGCAATGCGTCTGCCCCAGCTTCTTCAGCAGAAGATGGTGCTCGTCCATATCGGCCGCGCTCCATTCATCAGGGAGCAGCGGCATCAAAGTGTCGTATGTCTTGGCAGTGTCCGACTTGGCCGAAACAATCCCCATGCGCTGCATGATGCGGCGGTGGTGGCCGTCAATCACCATGACCTTGCGGTCGAGTGTCGAGGCATTCATCACCCCGGCGCTGTTCTTGCGCGCAACACCGGGCAGCTGTTCGAGCCATGCCATGGCAGCTTCCATATCCAGCTCGGCAAGATGCGA
>JAHDDJ010000349.1 GCA_020629385.1 Erythrobacter sp. | reverse complement strand
CCGGCAACAGAACATTGGAGAACGTCGGCCCCCGGGCCGGCGTTCTTGCGTTTTCTGCTGGCTCACGCGCATGCGGTGTGCCACCGTGGGTTGATGGCGACCAGATCACGGCGGATGGCGGCTGCGATGTTGGCGGCGGTGTGCCTCACGACAGTCCTCGCAGCAGCAGCACCCGTGGCCGCGGCAACGACGACCTGCAACGGAAAGGCGGCAACGATCGTCGGAACCGAGGGCCCTGATCGTCTCATTGGCACTCCGGATCGTGACGTCATCGTCGGTCTGGGCGGAAACGACGTGATCCGCGGCCTCGACGGACGCGACACCATCTGCGGTGGCCCCGGACGCGACCGGATCTTCGGAGGACGACAGGCCGACACAATTCTCGGTGGCGATGACGGCGACCGAGTGTTCGGCCAGGGCGGCAACGATCGCTTGTACGGCGATCAGGGCAACGACCGACTCGTCGGCGGTGGCGGTGACGACGATCTCATCGGCGGAAATGGCCGACGAGATCGGCTGATCGGTGGCTCCGGCACCGACATCTGCAGCGATAAGCAAGGGACGACGTCGCGGTCGGCGTGTCAATCGACCCAGCTCAGTTCGCGGGTCGCTGTGTTCGCGACGGTCGATGGCTTCGGCGGCTGTATCGAGTCGGTCGGCATCAGCGACTTCACGAGACCGGCGGATGGGTTCGTGACGTTTTCCCTCTCGTTCTGGCATGGTTGCGGCACCGGTACGTCCTTCCTACGCATCGCATCCGCTGGTGCCACTTCCGTACCTGGCTCCACCGAGTCGATGCGGTTGCGGCCAGCTGCGTGCTCGGTTCCCGAGGGCTCCTGCAACGACGCCGTGGTGGACACGGAGCTTCCGGTCGGCTTCGCGAGCGTGCCCCTGCGGCTCGAAGTGCGTGGCAACGATCGGTATCCGAGCCTGGGCGAAACGGTCATCGACCTGCAGACCGAGTATCGAGGCGGGAGCGGTCGCAACTCCGACGTCGCTCTTCGGTTCACGATCGTCACCGAGCATGCACCCCCTCAGCCCGCGGGGGTGACAACCCCCGGCCACGGAGCGCACGGACCTTGGTCCACGGTCTGGGGAGGGTTCGGCCCGCTGCCGATGCGGACGCTGGAGGTTCTCGACACGCCGGCTGAGCTCGCCCAACTCACGGGTGGCATCGAGGTCGACGGAATCCACTGGCCCTCGCAGGCGGCCGTCGCGATTGCAATCGGTACCGACGCGTGTCCGCCGGTGTTCGCTGGCTTTGAGGTGGACGATGGCGTGGCTTCGCCCAGGTATTGGAACCCCGGATACACCGGGTGTATCCAGCCCCTCTTGTCGTCCTCGACGATCGTCGCCGTCGATCGGGACTGGCTGGATGGGATTGACGAACTCGTGCTCGCCGGCAACGCCCGAGACCCGGAGGTGCGCCGACCGGTCACTGTGTCGCCAACCTCGGGAGTCCGTCCCGCTCCGGCGCTAATCGTCTCGACCTTCGACGAACTGCAAGGCGGCGTCCCCTTACCCGCACCCGGAGAAGCCGCGGCTCACCGGCTCTCCAACGGAGGCTGGGTGATTGTTGTGCATCACCACGGCGGCACGGTGAGCGCGTTCGACGCAGTCGGTCCGGCAGCGAGTGCGTTCTCCGACCGCTCCCAGGCGATCGTGAGCTTCGTTGGTGCGGCTCGCACCTTTCTGGGCGGGGGCGCATGGGACGAGTTCGGCCGAAAGCTCGACGGTCCGATCTCGGAAGACCTCACCGGCTATGCGACCCGCGTCATCGACGGAGTCGTGGAGATTGGCGATGTCGTCCCTCGACCGGCCGGAAGTCGACTTGGCGGCCTGACGTCGCGCCGGGCGATGGGCGATGCCCGAGTCGACCTGGGTGAACCGATCTCGCTCGTCGCCGCACTGGACCTGCCGGTGGGCAACACCGCTTTCGTGGCTGCCCAGATCGACGTTGGGCCTGATGCCGCTCGGATTTGTGCCTCGGAGCCTCACCCACTCCGGGCGGAGCCGTGTCCTGACGACGCGATGCTCATCGATGGCTTCACCGTCGATCCGAGGTTCCGAACCATCTGGTTCAGTCCGATCCTGGTGCGTCGGACCGACGACGGGTTCGACCGGATCGTGACCCTCGGAGGGCATCAGGGAACACGAGTGTGACGTCGGGTCAGTCGTTGCGGAGACCCGTCCAGCGTTGTTCACCTGGCTCGATGTGGGTGGGGGCTTCGAGCGAATGGCCGATCACGTGGCCCCAGAATCCTCGAGGGGCGTCGAGTGAATCGATGAGGAACT
>JAHDDJ010000348.1 GCA_020629385.1 Erythrobacter sp. | reverse complement strand
ACCCGCATCATGGTGCAGATCTTGTTACCAGCCGGATCGCGCAGATAGGCAAGGTGCATCTTCATGCCCGCGCCTTCGCGGATGCCGGGCGGGTCCTCGATCGCGGTGCCGCCATTGGCAAGGCCCGCCGCATGCCAGGCTTCCGCCATTTCCTCGCTATCGACTGCAAAGCCGATCGTGCCGCCATTGGCGTGACATGCCGGATTACCGTCAATCGGCTTGGTGACGATGAATATGCTGCCATCCTTGATATACATCACGCGGCCCTTGGGGTCGACGGACCCTTCGCGGCCACCCAGTGCAATAAAGCAGGCATCGTAGAACTTCTTGGCGGCGTCGATATCGTCGGCACCGACCATTACGTGGCTGAACATGGATTATTCTCCTGAAGTGCGCGTTCGGTTAGGCGGGACGATGGATGCCGCAGATCTTGTGGCCGTCAGGATCGGTGAAATAGCACAGATACATCGGGCCCATGCTGCCTTCGCGCAGGCCGGGAGGATCTTCGATGCTGGTACCGCCATTGGCAACGGCGACATCGTGCAGCTCCTGGATCTGCTCGGGCGAATTGCACACGAAACCGATAGTGCTGCCGTTGGATGGTTCAACGGGCTTGCCATTGATCGGTTCGCTGATCGAGAATGTCGATCCGTCATGGATGTAGAACAGGCGCGTCTGGCCGGTGTCATTGACATGCGCCATCGGTTCGCCTGCGCCCAGCACACCGAGCACCGCGTTGTAGAATGACTTCGAGCGTTCAATATCGCCAGAGCCTATCATGATATGGTTCAGCATTCTTCTCTCCTTGTTTGGGATTTATAGTTCGACCGCTTGAGTCGCGGTTGCGGGGTTGCCGGTATTGGCGGTGTCTTTCGGGTCGATGATAAGCATTTCTACCTCACCCTCCAACGCACGCGGCCGATGTTCGGTCCCGCGCGGAACGACAATCATCTGACCCGGGCCGAGCACTTCTGTCCGGTCGCGGAATTCCATTGTGAGCGTGCCCGAAACTATCAGGAACAGCTCGTCACTGTCGGCATGGCTATGCCATTGGAAATCGCCCTGCGCTTTGGCAAGGCGGACTTCATTGTCATTATAGCGCGCAACTATGCGCGGTGCCCAATGGTCGGAAAACTTACTGAACTTGCCAGCCAGATCGATTTTGGAAGGGGAGGGGGAAGGGGAAGCCATCAATAAACCACTACGCTGCGGATGCTTTCGCCCGCATGCATCAGGTCGAAGCCGGTGTTGATCTCCTCCAGCGACAGGCGATGCGTAATCATCGGATCAATGGCGATCTTGCCGTTCATGTACCAGTCGACGATCTTGGGCACGTCCGTGCGCCCCTTGGCCCCGCCAAATGCGGTGCCGCGCCAGTTGCGTCCCGTGACAAGCTGGAAGGGGCGTGTCTCGATGGTTTTGCCTGCCTCTGCAACGCCGATAATAATGCTGGTGCCCCAGCCCTTGTGGCAGCATTCCAGAGCATCGCGCATGACATCGGTATTGCCGGTGCAATCGAAGCTATAATCCGCCCCGCCATCGAGCATATTGACCAGAGTCTCGACGACATTGCCGACGGCCTTCGGATTGACGAAATCTGTCATGCCGAATTTTCGGCCCCATTCTTCCTTGCCCGGATTGATATCGACACCCACGATCCGGTCGGCGCCCGCCATTTTCGCGCCCTGGATGACATTGAGCCCGATCCCGCCGAGGCCGAACACCACGACAGTGTCGCCCGGCTGGACTTTGGCGGTGTTGGTTACTGCACCGACGCCTGTGGTAACCCCGCAACCGATATAGCAGCTGGTATCAAACGGCGCGTCCGTCCGGATTTTCGCAACTGCAATTTCGGGGAGGACGGTGAAATTCGAAAAGGTCGAACAGCCCATATAGTGATAGATCGTCTCTCCCTTGTAAGAGAAACGCGACGTGCCATCCGGCATCAGGCCTTTGCCCTGCGTCTCGCGGATCGCGCTGCACAGGTTCGTCTTGCCTGACAGACACATTTTGCACTGGCGGCATTCGGGCGTGTAGAGCGGGATAACATGATCGTCCGGCGCGACAGATGTGACACCTGCACCGACCTCGCGCACGATACCCGCGCCCTCGTGGCCGAGTACCGAAGGAAACAGTCCCTCGCTATCGAGCCCGTCCAGCGTGTAGGCATCGGTATGGCAAATGCCGGTCGCCATGATTTCCACCAGCACTTCGCCTGCTTTCGGACCTTCCAGATCAAGCTCGACAATTTCGAGCGGCTTCTTGGCTTCAAAAGCAACGGCAGCGCGGGTTTTCAT
>JAHDDJ010000347.1 GCA_020629385.1 Erythrobacter sp. | reverse complement strand
CCGTTTTTCCACGCCAGCAGCACGGCAATGGGGTTAACGCCCTTGAACATCGGGCACGCAAGCGCGACATAGGCTGCCGAACCCGAAAGACTAGAGGATTTCCATGATCGACCTATCCGCGCAACTCGGCGATACTTACGGCACGCAAGGCCAGTTCACCCGCGATCCCAATACCGGTGCTCTGGTGCCGATGGTGGTTGAGCAGACCAGCCGCGGAGAGCGCAGCTTCGACATTTTCAGCCGCCTGCTGCGCGAACGGATCGTATTCGTGACCGGTCAGGTCGAAGATGGCATGGCTTCGCTGATCACCGCGCAGCTGCTGTTCCTTGAAAGCGAAAACCCGTCCAAGCCGATCAGCATGTATATCAACTCGCCCGGCGGTGTTGTGACAGCGGGCATGGCGATCCATGACACGATGCAATACATCAAGCCGCGCGTTTCGACCGTGTGTATGGGGCAGGCCGCATCCATGGGCAGCTTCCTGCTGGCAGCGGGTGAGCCGGGTATGCGTGTGGCACTGCCCAATGCCCGGATCATGATCCACCAACCATCGGGCGGCGCACGCGGTATGGCGTCCGATATCGAGATTCAGGCACGCGAAATTCTGCGGATCAAGAAACGCATGAATGACCTGTATGTGAAATATACCGGCAAGAAATTGTCGGAGATCGAAAAGGCAATGGACCGCGATACCTTCCTCGAAGCGGAAGAAGCGATGAAGTTCGGTCTTGTCGACAAGGTCTTCGAAACCCGCCCTGAGGGGGAAGAACCGGACGCTGATACGGGCAAGGACGGCAAGTAAACCCATCAGGCACGCAATGTTCCGCGCTGGCTATGTGTCGGTGCGGGACGTTAACTGTAGCATTTCAGCAACCTTGTGCTTTCAGCTGCCTGTAAGGGCTTTCTGGTAAGCGCTGCTGGTTGATTATCGAATATCCGGCTCTAGAGTCGGACGAATCGCGTTGCTTGGCCCGTTCGGGGCCGGACTATGCAAAGCGATTCGGGAAAACGGGATATGACTAAATTGAGCGGAACCGACTCCAAAAGCACACTCTATTGCAGCTTCTGCGGCAAATCGCAGCACGAAGTCCGCAAGTTGATCGCAGGACCAACGGTCTTCATCTGCGATGAATGTGTCGAGCTGTGCAACGATATCATCCGTGAAGAAACCAAGGCCGGGATTGCGGGTAAGGGTGACGGCGATGTCCCGACGCCGATGGATATTTTCCAGACGCTGAATGATTACGTGATCGGTCAGGACCGCGCCAAACGCGTGCTCTCTGTCGCCGTGCACAATCACTACAAGCGGCTGAAGCATGGCGGCAAAGCCGGCGATGTGGAGCTGGCGAAATCGAACATCCTTCTCGTTGGCCCCACCGGCTGCGGTAAGACGCTGCTGGCGCAGACGCTGGCGCGCACCTTCGATGTTCCGTTCACTATGGCCGATGCCACTACGCTGACCGAAGCAGGCTATGTCGGTGAAGATGTCGAGAACATCATTCTCAAGCTGCTGCAATCGTCCGACTATAATGTCGACAAGGCGCAGCACGGCATCGTCTATATTGACGAGATCGACAAGATTACCCGCAAGGCGGAAAATCCGTCGATCACTCGCGACGTTTCGGGTGAGGGTGTGCAGCAGGCTCTGCTCAAGCTGATGGAAGGCACCACCGCTTCCGTTCCGCCGCAAGGCGGTCGCAAGCATCCGCAGCAGGAATTCCTGCAAGTGGATACGACGAACATCCTGTTTATCTGCGGCGGCGCATTTGCGGGGCTTGAAAAAGTCATCGCTGACCGCCTGCAGAAACGCTCGATCGGCTTCGGCGCAAATGTTGCCGATCCGGACAAGCGCCGCATCGGTGAATTGCTCGAAAAATGCGAGCCCGAAGATCTGCTGAAATTCGGTCTGATCCCCGAATTTGTCGGCCGTTTGCCGGTTATTGCCACGTTGCGCGATCTGGATATTGATGCGCTGGTGGAAATCCTCAGCAAACCGAAAAACGCGCTGGCCAAGCAATATGCCAAGCTGTTCGAACTGGAAGATGTCGAACTGACGTTCCAGCAGGATGCGCTGGAGACGATTGCCCAGAAAGCGATTGAACGCAAAACCGGCGCGCGCGGGTTGCGGTCCATCGTGGAAGGTATTCTGCTCGACACAATGTTCGATCTGCCGGACATGGAAGGTGTGACCGAAATCGTGATCGACAAGGACGTGGTCGAAGGCAACAAAGACCCGATCCGTGTGATGGGCGGCAGCGACGAGAAAGAAGAAGCGGCTTGATATTGATCCTCCCTGTTGC
>JAHDDJ010000028.1 GCA_020629385.1 Erythrobacter sp. | reverse complement strand
TGCTGCTTTCCTCTTGCACATCGAGTGAACCACGTGGGCCGGTTGTGTTCGCTGCGTCCAGCCTGCAGCGCCCGCTAGAGGAACTGGCCGCACAATGGACCGAGCAAGGTCGTGATCCGCCCGTACTGTCTTTCGCATCTTCAACTGCGCTGGCCAGACAAATCGACAATGGCTCTCCGGCAGATTTGTTCATTTCAGCCGACCAGCAATGGACCGACTATGTCGTCAAGATTGGAAGGTTGGACCGTGATGCAATTCGCTCGCTCGCACAAAACCGCATCGTAGCCGCTGCACATGTGGACAATACGGAAACGGCCTTTCCAAGCGCCTCTGCCACTATCGCAACAGGTGATCCTGAATCGGTTCCGCTGGGCCGATATGCGCAGGAAGCCCTAACCTCCGCGGGGCTGTGGGATGAAGCCGAAAGCAAATTGATCCGCACCCCCTCCTCATCTGCGGCATTGCGTCTGGTGCTTTTGCGCGAAGCGGATACCGGCGTACTCTATGCCAGCGATGTTGCCAGCCGCGATGATCTGAAAATCGTACTGGCATTCCCGCCAGACGCGCATTCTTCGATCATTTACAAAGCATTGAAACTGCCCAGCAGCGCGCATCCAGACACGCAGGGTTTTCTGGACTTCCTGTCTTCCGGCGAAGCGCAAGCGGTATTTGACCGTTACGGCTTTTCGCGGCCGTGATTGCACCGCTGACAGCTTCCGAATGGGAAATTGTCGCACTCTCGCTGCGGGTTACGCTAGTGGCGGTGCTATGTACGTTGCCGATCGCCTACGGGCTGGCGTGGGTGCTTGCACGGCGACGCTTTCCCGGGCGCTTTCTACTTGATGCCGTGGTCCATTTGCCGCTGGTTCTACCCCCTGTGGTAACAGGGTACGTGTTGTTGCTTTTGTTCGGCAAGACAGGACCGGTTGGACGATTTCTAAACGATGTTTTCGGCGTCGCTATCGCTTTCCAATGGACCGGGGCAGCGCTGGCAGCTGGGGTAATGGCCCTGCCATTGATGGTGCGCGCCATGCGCCTGTCTATCGAAGCCGTAGACCGCAAGCTGGTCCAGGCTGCACGCACACTGGGGGCCAATCGCTGGCGTGCATTTCTGGCGGTAACCTTGCCACTCAGTGTGCCCGGCATTCTCGCCGGGGCAATTCTCGGCTTCGCAAGGTCCATTGGCGAGTTTGGAGCTACAATCACTTTCGTCTCGAACATTCCGGGTGAAACGCGCACGCTGCCATTGGCAATATATACGGGCCTACAAATTCCCGGCACCGATATCGCCGTGGCACGGTTGGTAGTCATTGCGGTTTTGCTATCGCTAGCCGCGCTGATCCTTAGCGAATGGCTGGTCAGGCGGTCTGCCGGGAGCGATGCCCATGTCATTTGATATCGATATTCAAGCTCGTATGGGGGACTGCCGTCCCGCTTTGCGTCTCGCCACTGATGCTACTCTGGTAGCAGTGACCGGACCATCAGGCGCAGGCAAGACCACCCTGCTCAATTGTATCTCCGGGCTTGTGACGCCGGATTACGGACAGATCAGCATTGCGGGGCGAACCCATTTTGATAGCGACAATAGCATCGACGTTCCGCCAGATAAGCGTGGATGCGGATATGTCTTTCAAGATGCCCGTCTCTTTCCGCATCTGACAGTCGAGCAGAACCTTCTTTTCGGGCAAAAGTACCGGCGCGGTTCCAGCCACTGGACGCTTGACGAGCTGGCTGACCTGCTCAACATTACAGCTTTGCTTTCGCGCCGACCCGCAAGTCTTTCCGGTGGCGAGACAAAACGGGTGGCGATTGGCCGCGCTCTCCTATCCGCGCCTGATTTTCTCTTGCTCGACGAACCGCTGGTCTCGCTGGATTCCGAGCGCGCAGAACATGTGAACAGTCTGATCGAAACTCTCAAGGCTGCTGGGAACATCCCCATCTTGCTGGTCAGCCACGATCCTGCAGAAGTTGCTCGCCTTACCGAAACCGTAATCCGGCTGGACTGACTAGCCGCGCAGGCTAAGTTCTGCGTCACATAGAGGAGAAAATCTGATGGCTCTCACACTTCACAATGCGACTATTCCCGCCTGGCTTCAGATAATCGCCGCGACCCGCACCTTGGTCGACAAGGCGGAAGAATGGTGCACCGCCAATGGTGAAGCTGAAGATGCCATTCTGGAAGCCTCACTTGCCGAGGGCATGTGGTCGTTCAACTGGCAGATCAACAGCGTCTGGATGCACAGCGCCCATGCGGTCGCTGCCACTGAAAGCGGCACGTTCGAACCGAATTTTACGGACATCCCTGCCAGCTTTGATGCGTGCAGGACCAAGCTGGATACAGCGCGCGACGCTTTGCTGGCAGTCGACGCGAACGCTCTTGAAAGCCGCGCAGACAGTAATCTCGACTTCGTACTGGGCGGAACCGTCCGGATGAGCTTTACCGCGCAGAATTTCCTGCTGAGTTTCAGCAATCCCAACTTCTTTTTCCATGCGACCACAGCCTATGACATCCTTCGCATGAAGGGTTTGGAGATCGGCAAACGCGACTATCTCGGGGCTCCGGCTACCAAGCCGGCATAGAACGTAAAGCGTTGTTTCATCGGGTGGCGTGACCGAGCATCGGAATGTAAAACGCGTCCATGACTAAACACTATATCCGACACGCCAGCCTTATTAGCGCTGTTGCCCTCGCCCTTCCCGCCAGCCCGGCTTTTGCGGAGCTGCCTGAGCCGGTGCGTGCAATGATTGATGCCGCTATTGCCACCGGAGACGCGGGCAAGGTGACAACGGTTCTCGATCTTGCCCGTACAACAAATCCTGACGACGCAGCTGAAATTGATGCCATTGCATCCGATTTCAGCAAGCAACAGGCCGCGAAAGCTGCCGAAGCGGCAGCTGCCGAAGAAGAAGCAATCCGATCTGCCGGCTTGTTCGACAATTGGTCAGGTCAAGGGCAATTGGGCGCATTACGTTCCACCGGTAACACCAGCAATACAGGCCTGACAGCGGGACTGGAGCTCAATCGTACGGGTATCAAATGGCGTCACAAGCTCAACGCATTGGCCGATTTCCAGCGAACCAATGGTGTCACCACCCGCGAACAGTTTCTCGCAGCCTATGAGCCGAATTACCAACTGAATGACCGGGTTTTCGTATACGCGCTCGGCCAATATGAGCGCGACCGTTTTCAGGGCTTCTCTTCCCGCATCGTCGCATCGGGCGGTGTCGGCTATCGCGTAATCGAAGAAGACGATATGCAGCTTTCGGTCAAAGCCGGTCCTGCCTATCGTAAAACCAGCTTCATCAATGGCGGCAGCGACAGCAGTATTGCAGGTCTCGCGGCCATGGACTTCGACTGGCAGATTGCAGAGAACATCAAGATTACGCAGGATGCCAGTGCGTTCATCCAGTCAGGCAACAGCACCTATATCTCGACCACAGGTCTGGAGGCCGGGCTCGGCAGCGGTTTGTCAGCGCGGATCGCCTATGCGGTTGAGCATGACACCGATCCGCCACCAGGCGCAGTCAAAACCGACACGCTAACCCGCTTCACCTTGATTTACGGATTCTGACCAATCAGGCCCGCGCAAACCAGATGGTGTGGCGCGGGCCTTTGTTATTCGGCCGGGCGCGCACTTCCAGCACCTCGACGGCAAAGCCTGCTTTTTCCAACCGGCGCGTAAAGCGCGGGTCCTGCGCGGCAGACCAGATCGCCAAGACGCCGTTAAGCGCCAGCGCCTCGCGGGTCTGCCTCAGGCCGCGCGGCGAATAAAGCTTGTCATTTTCCGCCCGTACCAGACCGTCGGGACCATTATCGACATCCAGCAGGATTGCATCGAATTGCGCGCGCATGCCGTCGGCAGCTTCGGCAATCGGGTCTGCCACATCGGTCATGTCGAGCGTCAATCGCGGATCGGCGAGGCAATCTCCGGTATGATGCGCCATCGGACCTTTTGCCCATTCGATAATTTTGGGCACCAGCTCTGCGACAATAATACTCGCATCAGCAGGCAAACGGCGTAGCGCAGCCCGCAAGGTAAAGCCCATGCCGTAACCACCGATCAGCATATTGGGCTTGTCAGCCCGCAGCCGGTCGATTGTCAGTTCCGCCAGCTGCTCTTCGGAATACTGCATCCGGGTTGACATCAGCTCGTTGCGTTCGAGCGTAATCATATGATCCCGTCCGTGGGAAATAAGCTGTAATTCCGCCCCGCCGGGGACTTGAGCCGTGTCGATAAGTTTGCGTTCGAGCATGATCCGGCGCGCTAGACGATTTCGTCTTCGTCGAACAGGCCGTCGGCAAAGATAGCATCTTCAATATCGCTAAGCCGGTCTTCGACAGTTCCCGGTCGTTCGACCTCGGCAATATGGATCAGCGCGTCGCCTTGATTGACCACGGGCAGGTTGCTCCTGCCGATGATCATACCGCCGCCGGGCGCTTCGACAGGAATGTCGCTATCGCCAAAAGGATCGGCCAGATAGCCAAGCGTTTCGCCCTGCTCCACCAGTGAGCCGTTCGCTTTGACAGCCCGAAAGATACCGCCCTCCGGCGCGCGCACCCAAGCGGTCCGTCTACTTTGCACGGATTTCGCACCGGCCTTTCGTGGCAGTTTCACGCCCATTCCCAGATGGTGCATGACGCGCAAAATACCCTGAACGCCCACCCGCATGCTAAGTTCATCAAAGCGCAGCGCTTCACCCGCTTCGACGAGCAAGACTTCGCAATCATGATCCGCTGCCGCTTGTCGCAGCGAACCTTCGCGCAGCTTGGAGACAATAATTGCCGGAGCGCCGAACACCTGCGCCAGTTCGGCAGCCTTGTGCCGGTCTGCGCTGATACGAACCTGCGGCAGATTTTCGCGGTGCAGGCCCGCGCTGTGCAGATCAACACCATAGTTGCTGCGCGCGAGGATTTCCTGAGTGAAATGGTAAGCAAGCTGGGATGCCAGGGAACCCTTCGCGAAGCCCGGAAACACCCGGTTCAGGTCGCGCCTGTCAGGCAAATACCGCTGGTGCTGGATGAAGCCATATGTGTTGACCACCGGAATGCACAGCAAGGTTCCGGCCAAGCGCTTGGCCGAAACTTCTCGCAAAAGGCGCCGGACAATCTCGACGCCGATTATCTCGTCCCCGTGAATGCTGCCGCTGACGAACATGACCGGTCCGGGTTTACGCCCGTGGATCACACGCACGCGCATCGAGACTTCCAAGTCTGTCGGCAAGCGGCTGACGGGTATGTCGATTGTGGCGCTCGAGCCTGGCGCTACCGAATGACCGGCAATTTCAAAATCGGGAACGGGTGCAGATTTGGGCAAGAGCGGCAGCCTTGGATTGATCGAACACAGATGTTTGTGCCCAATGCTCTGGTCTGCCTTGCAGCAAAATGGAAGCGGCAAAAGAAAAGGGCCGCGATTGCTCGCAGCCCTTCCTTGTTCAATTAAGCGAAGGATCAGTCCTTCAGGAAATCCGGCACATGGCCTTCACCTGAACCGCCCCCTGAACCGCCTTTGTCGCCGCCGTCACGGCCACCGCCGCCCCGACGTGGGCCACGGCCACCACGACGATCACCGCCGCCACGTGGCCCGCGATCACCGCCCCGATCACCGCGCGGCTTGTTCTCGCGAGGGGGACGTGTGTCTTCCAGCTCTTCACCGGTTTCCTGATCAACGACCCGCATCGACAAGCGGACTTTTCCGCGCTGGTCGATTTCGAGAACCTTGACCTTCACTTCCTGGCCTTCGCTGACAACATCGGTCGGTTTTTCAACGCGCTCGTTCTTCATTTCGGACACGTGGACGAGACCGTCCTTGCCACCCATAAAGTTCACGAATGCGCCGAAATCGACGATATTGACGACTTTGCCGTTATAAATCTTGCCGACTTCAGCTTCTTCGACGATGCCTTCGATCCATGCCTTCGCAGCTGCGATTTCATCAGCATTGGAAGACGAAATCTTGATCGTGCCTTCATCGTCAATGTCGACCTTCGCACCGGTTTCAGCGACGATTTCACGAATGACCTTGCCGCCGGTTCCGATAACGTCGCGGATCTTCGATTTGTCGATCTGCATCGTTTCGATACGCGGCGCGTGCTTGGACACTTCGGTGCGGGCACCGGTGAGAGCTTTCGCCATTTCACCCAGAATGTGCGCACGGCCGGCTTTCGCCTGCTCCAGCGCCTTGGTCATGATTTCCTGCGTGATGCCGGCAACCTTGATGTCCATCTGGAGGCTGGTGATACCCTCTTCCGAACCGGCAACCTTGAAGTCCATGTCGCCGAGGTGATCTTCATCACCCAGAATATCGGACAGAACCGCGAAGTCTTCGCCTTCAAGGATCAGGCCCATCGCGATACCCGAAACCGGACGTGCCAGCGGAACGCCTGCATCCATCATCGACAGCGCGCCGCCACAAACAGTCGCCATGGAGGACGAACCGTTGGACTCGGTGATGTCGGACAGGACACGGATCGTGTACGGGAAGTCTTCGACTGTAGGCAGAACCGGACGCAGTGCGCGGAATGCGAGTTTACCATGGCCGGTTTCGCGGCGGCTGGTGAAGCCGAAACGGCCCACTTCGCCGACCGAGTAAGGCGGGAAGTTATAGTGCAGCATGAAGTTGCTGTAGCTAAGCCCTTCCAGACCATCGATCATCTGCTCGGCGTCTTTGGTGCCCAGCGTTGTAGTACAGATCGCCTGCGTTTCGCCACGAGTGAACAAAGCCGAACCGTGTGTGCGCGGCAGCAGGCCAACCATGGCTTCGATCGGGCGAACCTGATCCAGCTTACGGCCGTCGATGCGCGTACCGTCCTTGATGATCGAACCGCGGACAATCGCGCTTTCAAGCTTTTTGACCAGCTTGAGCATGCCCAGATATTCTTGCGGGTCGCTTTCGGCGAGGTCAGCGTAATGCTCGCGCGCTTTTTCGCGGGCTGCATTCACAGCATCCTGACGGGCCGACTTGTCGGTGATCTTGTAAGCGGCTGCGATATCGTCACCGATAACCCCGCGAAGCTCTTCCAGCTTGGTCGACTTGTCTTCAACCTGCTCCAGTTCCCAAGGTTCTTTCGCAGCCTGTTCGGCGAGATCGATGATCGCACCGATAACTTTACGGCTTTCCTCATGCGCGAACATAACAGCGCCGAGCATCTGCTCTTCGGTCAGTTCTTTCGCTTCGGATTCGACCATCATCACAGCGTCTTGCGTTGCTGCAACGACAAGGTCGAGACGGCCATTTTCACCCAGAGCGTCAGAGACAGTCGGGTTGAGGACATATTCGCCATCATTGTTGAAACCGACGCGTGCTGCGCCGATTGGCCCCATGAACGGAACGCCCGAAATGGTCAGCGCAGCCGATGCTGCGATCATCGCGACAATGTCTGGCTCGGTTTCGCCGTCATAAGACAGAACCTGCGCAATGACATTGATTTCGTTGTAGAACCCTTCAGGGAACAGCGGGCGACACGGACGGTCGATCAGGCGGCTGGTCAGCGTTTCTTTTTCCGTTGCACGGCCTTCACGTTTGAAGAAGCCACCCGGAATACGGCCAGCAGCCGAGAATTTTTCCTGATAGTGAACAGTCAGCGGGAAGAAGTCCTGGCCTTCCTTGACCGATTTGGCGGCGGTAACTGCGCACAGCACCACGGTTTCGCCATAAGTGGCCAGAACTGCGCCGTCTGCCTGACGGGCGATCTGACCGGTTTCGAGAGTGAGGGTTTTTCCGCCCCATTCAATCGATACGGTTTTCTTGTCGAACATATTTTTCCTTCAATGTACCCGCCAGCCACATTGCTGCGCGGGGCCTTCTTGTTCCGGGAAATCCGGCCCGGGCCGGTGTGGAGCAACTCTGGCTCCGAGTTGAAACCTACCGAATTGCAAGTCTCATCTTTATTTCTGTCATTCCCGCGAAGGCGGGAATCCAATTTTCCACCTGCACTCTCGGCGAGATGGATCCTGAAACAAGTTCAGGATGACGGATACTAAACGGCCCGCCGAGGCGGGCCGAAGTATCTCGTCACTTACGCAGACCCAATTTCTGGATCAGTTCGTTATAGCGGTTCACATCCTTGCGCTTGAGATAAGCAAGCAGGCTGCGACGCTTGTTGACCATTGTCAGCAGACCACGACGGGAATGGTTATCCTTGTGGTTGGCCTTGAAGTGGTCGGTGAGGTTGCGAATGCGGGTGGTGAGGATGGCAACCTGAACTTCCGGCGAGCCTGTGTCGCCCGAACCCTGGCCGTATTCTTTGATTACGTCCGCTTTTTCTTTCGCACTGATAGTCATTCAATTTACTCCGCGACATCGGATAGGTTGAAACCCCTGACGATCCGTGTCGTCCCGCTTTCAAGTTCCACCAATGCCACCGGCACCTTGCGGTGCATGGCACAATAGAGCCCGTCTGCTTGGGGCTGCCCGGTCAAGACGCGACCCTGACGGATCGCTGCTGCCTGTTCGGACGTGAGGGATAGAGCCGGGATGTCGTCCAGCCCTGCCTCCAATGGCAGCATTATGTCTTTCAGAGGCGCGCCCTTACCGATTTCGTTGAGTTTGTCTAGCGAAATCGCCTGTTTTTCGAGGAAGGGCCCTGCCTTGGTTCGCCGTAAATAGGTCACATGGCCGACCGTGCCGAGCGCACGCGCAATATCGCGTGCCAGACTGCGGATATAGGTGCCCTTGCTGACATGCGCCGTGAGCGTGATGGCATCGGCCAGCTCCAGCGGCTCATGGCCAATTTCCGGATCGGGGCGCGTGGCCGTGGTGGCAAAGGTCGAATACGGCAGATCATCACCCGTTTCGGCCCAGAATGACAGGTTGTGGATCGTCACCCGCCGGGTTTTCATCTCCACGTTTTCGCCGGCCCGCGCCAGGTCATAGGCACGCTTGCCATCCACCTTCAGCGCCGAATATTTTGGCGGGACCTGCTCGATCTCACCCGTAAAATGCTCAAGTACCGCGGCGATGGCTACCATAGGCGGCCTGAGACTGGAGCGGTGGACCACCTCTCCCTCGACATCAAGGGTGTCGGTTTCCTCGCCGAACTGGATCGTGAATTCGTAGATTTTGCTGGCATCGAGCATCCGCCCGGCCAGTTTGGTCGCCTCGCCCAGTGCAATGGGCAGAACACCTTCCGCCAGCGGGTCCAGCGTCCCGCCATGCCCGACCTTGGTTTTGGCATACCCGCCCTCACGCAGATTGCGCTTCACCGCTGCAACTGCTTGCGTGGAGCCAAGCCCGTGTGGCTTGTCGAGAAGTATCCAGCCATTGGGGGCGGAATGAAGTGGTGTGCTCATCCCTCCGCGCTAAGCCCAATGGTCGCAAGCCTCAAGCAGAAGCAGCATTTCCTTTGCCGATTGCCAGTTTCGCAGTCTGGCCAAACACCAGCTTGTTCATCACCAGAGCTGTCGCAATCGACAGCATCAGCGTCACGAACATGCCATGAATGTAATGTGCCGGTTGCCAATACATGCTCCAGAACCCGTAGAACACCACACCTGTGACCACGCCGATCATCGCCGCCCCTGCCTTCACGTTTTTGAATACGAGGCACACGATAAACGCAGACAGGATTGGCATGGAGAGAAGTCCGTACAGTTCCTGCACGGTATTTATCAGGCTTTCCTGACTGGCGAAGAAGGGCACCAGCGCGATAGCGAGAACCGACATCACAATTGAGACAACCGCGCTCAGTTTTGCGACACCCTGCGGACGGTCAATATAGGCTTCGTGGATATCGCAGACATACAGTGCTGCCGATGCGTTCAGGATCGAGTTAAAGGTCGTCAGTACCGCCGCTGCAATACCGGCTGCAAATGCGCCGGAAAGCCATGCGGGCAGAACGTCTCCAACAATCCGGCCATAGGCTGGGTCGCCAATATCGCCGTAAAGCTTGTAGGAAACGATCCCCGGGATCACAACAATCGCCGGCACGATGAGCAAACGGATCCCGGCCGCTGTCAGCACACCTTTTTGCGCTTCCTTGATATTGGGCGCGGCCATGGCCCGCTGGGTGATTGTCTGGTTTGTGGACCAGTAGAATGTCTGGATGAAGATCATGCCTGTCAGCAATGTATGCCAAGGGATGGGACTGTCATTGTCACCAATCAGCGTCAGCCGCTCCGCCGGAATGCCCGATAGGTCAAAATCGATGGCGGCAAGCGCCAGATAAACTACCAATAGAGCCAAGCCGAGTATCAACACACCGGAATATGTGTCCGACACGGCAACCGCCCGAAGCCCGCCGAAAATGGCGTAACAGGCACCGACTGTCGCCATCACAATTGCGCAATAAAGAAGGTTTTGCAGGCTCGTTTCAATTCCGCTCAGCGAAAGCAGGAACAATGACCCACCATACAGGATTGCAGGCAGGAAAATGAACAGATTGCCGAACAGGAACAGCACAGAAATCAGCGCGCGGATATGCTTGTCATTATACTTCTTCTGAAGCAGTTCCGTCGTCGTGGTGCACTCGTTCTTGTAATAAACGGGCAGGAACACGAAGGCGAGAATTAGAAGCCCGGCAACCGCCGCAAATTCCCACCACGCCAGCAAGGCCATCTGGTTGCCATTCATGCCGATCAGCTGGTCGGTTGAAAGGTTCGTCAGCGTGATCGAACCGGCCACAAAGTACCAGGCCAGGCCGCCATTCGCGAGGAAGTAGTCTTTCTCGTCCGCTGCCTGGCCTTTGCCTTTGCCGCGGCAATGCAAATATGTCGCCACAGCAATGAGTGCGGTGATGATGACGAACACCGATATCTGGACCGGATCATTCATAAGTGACTTCCCTCTCGCCTTCCCGTTCTGTGCCGGGCTTTTGTTGTCTGCTTAACCAAGCTTCACGCAAAGCTCGACCCCCAATCACGAAGAAACGGCGGACATCCCCCTGGACACCCGCCGCTTCCATCAATCCAAACTGGGAGGTTGGATCAGAACGTTGCCCGGACACCGGCAGTGTAACGTGCACCGGTACGGGTGTAAGTCAGCAACCGGTTGGGGAAGCGCGAGAAGTCGCGGGTATCTTCGCCCAGAATGTTCAGACCTTCGACAAAGATCTGGAACTGGTCGGTCAGTTCATAATTCGCCGAGAAATCGACCTGGCCAAACGCTTCACGCTGGCGTGGTTCGGCAAATTCTGCCTGACCCAACACAAGGAACCCGTCGCGGTAATTATACGATACACGTGCCCCGAAACCGTCCCGCTCGAAGAAGCCGGTGACGTTGAAAGTGTGCGGCGTGAAACCGTTGAAGCCCAGATCACCAGCCGGAGCATTGTCCCGGCTCGAGGTGACATAGGTGTAATTCACGATACCGCCAAATCCATTGTCGAATGTTTTCTGGAACGCAACTTCTAGACCACTGATGCTACCCGAAAGGCCGTTGCGCTGACGCGTATCGTTGAATGTTACATTGTCGATCACGTCCGGAACAGCAGGGTTCGGATTGATCAACCGGACTTGCCCGGGAATCTGGATCGTCTCGCTCTGGATGAAGTTACCGAGTTCCTTATGGAAACCGGCGATGCTGACATAGCTGAGCGGCTCGAAATACCACTCGAACGAGATATCGTAATTGTCTGCCTCGAACGCTTCAAGGAACGGGTTGCCACCGCCACTCAAGGGTGCGTCGGAACGTCCGCCAAATGTGTTCGCCACACCCAGAGCCGTCAGCGTCGGACGCGTCACGGTCTTGGCGTAGCTCAGGCGAAGAACCGTATTATCGCTCGGTTCGATCTTGATATTCGCCGATGGCAGCCAGTTGGCATAATCATTGTTGACCGAAGTCGGCACCAAGGGGCCAAAAATCGGGTCAAGCTGGCTATCCGTAGTGCTGGCTGTAAATTCGAGCACAGGCGCGTCGAAGCCGGTCGAAACAACATCGGTAAACGCAACGCGAAGCCCGATATTGGCAGTCCACGGAACATTGCCTCCAAACTCGCCGCCCCAGGTCGAATTGAAATAGACGCTGAAGATCTGCTCGTCGACTTCAAAGCTGCCCGACGAGTTGAAGCTTGGCGTGTAAATGCCGAAGCGTGGGTCAATTCCTGCACTGTTGAGATAAGCCAGCAGAGCTGCGGTGTTGCCGCCTGTCCGGTTCGGATCGTTGAGGTTGGCTGCGTTGTTGAGTTCCGCGAATGCATCAGCGAAACTTGCTGTCAGGATAGTCGAAGGGATGGTCTCCGCACCGTTAACACCCGTCAGGAAGTCATTGAACTGGAATTCACTGAGGATCGACGTGTCGAACGGCACCGTATATCCGCAATAGGCGCAGAAGATGTCCGAAGCCGACAAGGGGCCCGCACCATCAGGATCGGCAAAATTGTCGAACAAATCGCGGCTCTTGTTGCGATCCGTATGGATCATACCGGCCGTCAGTTTCTTGAGAGCACCGCCATTATAGACGTCCAGCTCTGCATCCAGACGGTATTCCTGCACTTCATCTTCGACCCGCGTCCGGTTGACGTTTACAAAGTGGAGACGCTGGATGTTGCGGTCGGTTAGCCCCGAGAGGTTGGTAATCGTCGACAATCCGTCTGTCCGCGTGCTGTCGATCAGCGGCGAAGTCGGAGCCAGGGCTCCAAGAACAACGAATGGATTGGTTCCGTCGCGCGTGGCGCGGGACCATGAGGCATCACCAATCAGCTTGAAATTGTCGGTGACGTTGAATTCGACGTTGCCGCCGAATGCAAAGGTTTCTGCTTCACGGTTGTTCGATGTCAGAACATTATCGTTCTGCGAGAAGCCAACGTCGGCATCGGTCGGATCCATCGTAAGTCCCGGATCAGCTACTGCCAATTGCGGGTTGCGCGCGCGGAAATCAGCGCTCGGTCGGAAGAACGAAACAACCGTGCCATTTGCATCAATTTGCGGATCAATGAATGGCGGACTGAAGAAGCCGGAGAACTGTTGGTCGAAGGACGAAATTTCAAATTTCGAATAGAGGCCATCAACGGTGAAAGTGACCTTGTCGCTCGGGGCGAATTGCAACGCGCCGTTCAATGTCAGTCGCTCACGGTCCTGATCATCGCGACTGAAAATCACCTGCTGCTGGACCCGTGCGCCGGTCGGCAGTGCACCAATATCGGTCGCATCAAGGCCGGTCGAAGTTTCCGGCGCGAAAATCGCCGGATCGCCTTGGCGTAAAGCAAAGCCGTTGGTGATGTTACGATCGATTTGGGCATTACGCTTGTTGTAGGACGCACCAACCAGCACACCGAATGTATCGGTTGACCACGAAAATACACCGCTGGCGTCTGCACCGAACTCTCCGCTCAGCTCTTCGTAGATCCCGGCTACAGATGCGGTCGCATTGAAGCCGGTTGGACGATCCAGGGGCCGGGCGGTGGTAATGTTGACCACTGCACCGATGCCGCCAGACTGCAAACTTGGCTGGGCTGACTTATACACTTCCGCCGTCTGGATAATGTCGGATGAAAGTACATCGAACGAGAACTCGCGGCCGTCATTATCGGTCGCAATGGTCCGGCCATTCAGAAGAACAGCGTTGAATTCCGGCCCCAGGCCGCGAACGGTAATGAACTGCCCTTCTCCGCCGCTACGGTCAATCGCCACACCGGTGATACGCTGAAGCGATTCCGCCACGTTCTGATCGGGGAACTTGCCGACATCTTCTGCCGATACGGTATCAACGATGACGTCGGAATCGCGCTTGGCGCCAATCGAGTCGGCAAGGCTTTTCCGGAAACCGGTGACGACAATAACGTCTCCCTCGGCTTCAGCCTCAGCGCCAGTATCTGAAGCGTCCTGCGCCAAAACAGGCGAACCCACTGCCAGAGCTGCAAAGCCGACAGAACTTACCAATCCCATGCGAATTGCGGATTTCATCGAAGTCTTCTCCCATTGTGCCGGACTTTCAAAGCACGGCATTTTTGCCGCCCTGACATCTGTTCAGGTGCGGTGTGTCTCATAAGGAGCAAGAAAATACCTATGCGTTCCATAGGCAGATTGGGTTGCGGATGTAATTTTTGGGATTATTGACCGATTAAAGTCCACAAGAGAGACTGGTTCACTCTTGCAAGCAAGAGCCACATTCCGGAGGCTACTGCCTGAAAGTCAAACTACACCAAATCATCCATCACATCGGACTTGCGATGAATTCTGGCCCTGTATTCCGAGGGAGACCACCCCATAGTTTTGCTGAATTGGCGACTAAAATGATATTCATCACAGAAGCCAAGTTCATCGGCGATATGGCGCAGCAACATACCGTCTTGAGCCAACATCTCCCCGGCACGCTTCATGATTACACTGGTTCGATATTTACCAGGGGACATACGCGCAAGTTTGCGAAAACGCTTCCGGAATGCTTCGTAAGAATGGCCGGTTTGCCGAGCAGCCAGTTTGGGATCAAGCGTTTGCTCTATAGCCTCTTTGGCTCCTTCCAGCCACTTGATGTCTTTTTCAAGATCCTGATGCGAGGCTTTCTGGATGTCGGCAAGCAAACTTTGCATGCGGATTGTTTCGCGCAGCAGATCATCGTCGTTCGTGGCAGGCTTGCCGCCGATTACCTGCAGAATTCGGTCACGCCAGAAGTCTCTAGGATGGAGCGATATGACCCGTTGATCTCCGCCAAAGCAGCCGGTGTTGCGCCACATGTCGAAAACCGGCCCTTCAAAAACGAGATAGAACT
>JAHDDJ010000346.1 GCA_020629385.1 Erythrobacter sp. | reverse complement strand
AAGGCAAAATCGCGGCTCTGGCGCATATTACGGGTGGCGGATTGCTGGAGAATATACCCCGCGTCCTGCCAGCAGGCGCTCATGCGGCGGTCGATGTCGATGCGTGGGAACAGCCCGGATTGATGGCCTTTTTGCAGGAGCAGGGAAATATTGAACCTGCCGAAATGGCGCGCACCTTCAATTGCGGCGTCGGCATGGTGCTAGTTGTCGCAAAGGAAGATGCCGAAAGCGTCACGGAACAGCTGACGCAAGCTGGCGAAACTGTCGTGCGCGTTGGCACAATCGGCGAAGGCCCGCGCGGCTGCACCGTGAAGGGTTCTGCAGGAAGCTGGTCTGCCTCTGCCGACTGGAAAGCGGAACACCTTGCCTGACAACGCCCCTCAGGCAGCAAAGGTCGCTGTCCTGATATCGGGCGCCGGCACCAATATGGCGGCATTGCTCTATGCCAGCCGCTTGCCCGGTGCCGCTTATGAGATTGTACTGGTCGCCAGCAACAAACCAGAGGCCGAAGGGCTCAAACTGGCCGAGGCGGAGGGGATTGCAACTTTCACGCATTCGCATCGCGGGATGGAACGCGCCGCTCACGATGCAGTGATGGAAGAGGCGGTCCGTAAATCGGGCGCTGAATACATCGTGCTCGCTGGATATATGCGGATTTTGTCGCCCGAATTTGTGGAGCGGTGGAAAGGCCGGATGCTCAATATCCATCCGTCATTGCTGCCCAAATACAAAGGCCTCGATACGCACCAGCGCGCGCTGGATGCGGGCGATGCGGAAGCAGGCGTGTCCGTGCATCTGGTCACCAGCGAGCTGGATGCAGGCGAAGTGCTTGGCCAGATCGCGGTGCCCATTTGCAAGGATGATACCGCCGACAATATCGAGGCGCGCGTGCGCCTGGCTGAACACCAGCTCTATCCCCGCGTGGTTAACGATTATGTCGGGCGGATTTATGATGCCGGCTGGTTGCTGGATCAGGTTCGCGAACGTGCCTTGCAGTTGCCCGAGGCTGAAGAGCGCGAAAGCCATGGAGCACCCGGCTGGCGCACCGGGGGCAAAAGCGGCAAATTCTTCGCCCATTTCAACAACCAGCATCATGGTGAAACGCATATAGCGCTGCTCGCCAAAACCAGCGGTCAGGACGAAATGCAGGCATTGATCGAAAACGCACCCGAGGCCTTTTTCCGCCCCGCCTATTACGGGGCGAGCGGCTGGGTCGGATTGATCCTCAATCGCCCCGGACTGGACTGGGATCAGGTCGATCACTGGTTGCAGCGCAGCTGGCGCGCTGTCGCCCCCAAACGCCTTACCAAATTGCTCGATATCGCTGACGAGTTCTAGCGCAATGGCGCCACCACGCTCGCACCCTCTCGCCCGTGCAAAGATTGTCGACAGGCTCGACAAATGGATCGGGGATGCATGGGACAAAGGGTGGATGGACACGGTGCCGATTGACCCCCACGCGCTGGTCGCACGCGCAAGCAAAGGCTTTACCGTCGGCGATGAAGCCGGAGGGCGCACCAAAGCCGACATTGATGATTTTCATGAGCGGTTGGAGAAACTGTGCGCTGCGATCGAGGCAGAGGCACAACTGAACTCGATCGGACGTGCATTTGCCTACGGATTGCTGAGCCGCGCGATCCAACAGCGCTTTGCACTCGGCGCGCTATGGCGGCGCAATCCCGAAGTGCTGGAAACACAGATGGCACCGCCGATCATCGTAGTCGGACAAATGCGTTCCGGAACAACGCGTATTCACCGTTTGCTCGCCGCCGATCCGGCCCATTCCTCCACACGCTTTTGCGATAGCTGGCACCCGGTTCCCGGCACACCCGATATTCGCCCGATGAAAGGCGCGCTGATGCTGTTCATGGCGCGTGTACTCGACCCGTGGATAGATACGATCCACCCGCTGGGCGCATCCAGAGCTGATGAAGAGCTGGGCTGGCTTGCCTCTGCACTCGACCACAGTGCTTTCGAAGCGCAGTGGCATATTCCGTCATATGTCCAATTCAGCGAGAAACGCGATGCCGCGCCGGTCTACCGCGAGTTTGGCCGGATCTTGCGCACCGACGCCGCACATCACGGCAATGGCGCACAACCGCGGGTTTTGAAGACACCTCAATTCGCGGAAGACCTTCACACCCTGCTTGCCGAATTCCCGGATGCCCGGGTAATCGTAGCACGGCGCAGCGATGACGAGACCCTAAAAAGCTCGGTATCTCTGGTCGCCAACCAGATGACGATCCAGTCGGACACAGTCGATCTTTCAGGCATCGAAAGCGAATGGAAACGCAAACTGGCCCTGCGCCAGTCCCGGATGGA
>JAHDDJ010000345.1 GCA_020629385.1 Erythrobacter sp. | reverse complement strand
GCAGCGGCGCAGCAGATTACTTCTGGCATTGAAGGCCAGGTAACCGATGTTGACGGTACCCCGCTCGCAGCCGCTACTGTCACTGTGACCGACACGCGTACCGGCCAGACCCGTACGCTGACCACCGACACTGACGGCACGTTCCGTACTTCGTCGCTGGTTCCCGGCGGTCCATACACCATCACGGCAACTGCCGCTGGTTTCGAAGGCCAGTCGGTCGAAGGCCAGTTCATCACGGTTTCGGGCAACACCGACTTCACCTTCCAGCTGTCAACAAGCTCGGCGGGTGACGAGAATATCATCGTGGTTACCGGCGAGCGCGCCAATGTGCAGCAGCTCGCAGTTGGCCCGGGTTCGGCATTCAGCGTCGAAACTCTGGAAAGCTTCCCGTCGATCACGCGCGACGTTCGCGACATTATCCGTCTCGACCCGCGTGTCAGCCTCGAACGTGATAACGAAGTTGACCGTATTTCCTGCTTGGGCGGCAATGACCGTTCGAACACCTTCACTGTTGACGGCATCGTCCAGGCTGACGTTTTCGGTCTGAACGGAACGCCTTTCGCAGCGCGTAACTCGCTGCCGCTTCCGTTCGATACGATCCGTGAGACTTCGGTTGAATTCGCACCGTTCGATGTCGAGTATTCCGAATTCACCGGCTGTCTCGTGAACGTTGTGACCAAATCCGGTTCCAACAAATTTAGCGGCACCGCCTTCTACACCTATTATGATGACAGCATGCTGGCTGACACACTGGTCCGTCCAGACGGTTCGATTGCCAACCTGTCGTCGGGTAGTGAAAAGCGCTGGGGTGCAACTCTTGGTGGTCCGATCATTCCTGATCGTCTGTTCTTCTACGCAGGTTACGAAGAAGTCGATCTGGGCGACGCCAATGATTTCGGCCCATCGGGTGCGGGTTTCGCCAACGAAGCCAACTTTGCAACACAAGCTGACTTCGACCGCTTCGCTGACATCGCAAGCCGCGTGTACGGACAGGATGTCGGCGGTTATCCGACAACTCTGCCGGAATCGAGCGTACGCTATTTCGGTCGTCTGGATGCTTACATCAATGACAATCACCGCCTTGAGGCGACATATCAGCGTCTGGAAGAAACCAACGTTGAAGCCGACTTCGGCGGCAGCAACATCACCGGCCTGAACAGCTTCGAAGACGAAGGTACGCAGTCGAATTACTATTCGGTTCGTCTCTATTCGGACTGGAGCGACAAGGTTTCGACCGAACTGCGGCTGTCGCGTTCGGAAGTAACCGACGTTCAGGGTCCTGTTGGCTTCGGAGAAGCGCAAAGCGACAACCCGACCGTGCGTCTGGTTGTCGGTAATGTCGGCCCTAACGGCGATACCGGTACATTCAGCACAGGCCCTGGCATCTTCCGTTCGGCCAACGCGCTGGAAAGCACCATTAACCAGGCCCGTTTCCAGATGAACATCGATGCCGGTGATCACCAGTTCAAAATTGGTGCCGAAGTCAACGATCTGGAAATCTACAACCTGTTCGCCATCAACGCGACCGGTTCGCTGTATTTCGCCAATCTCGATGATTTCGAAAATGGCGTTCTGACCACCGGTTTCGGCTTCTTCCCGGATTCTGATGATATCGTGAACGGCAACTCCTACGCGGCCGATATCAATGCCACACCAACCGGCGATATCAACGAGGCAGCGGCGACTTTCGGTCGTACCATCTACTCGTTCTACGCGCAGGATGACTGGCAGGCGACTGATCGTCTCTCGATCACTGCTGGTGTCCGTGCCCAGCTCTATGCCGGTGACGCACCGCGGGCAAACCAGCTGTTCTTTGACCGCTTCGGTTTCACAAACCGCAATGGTTTCGGAAAGATCGACCCGGTATTCCTGCCGCGTCTGTCGGCAACTTATGAATTCGACAATGTCGGCTTCCTGAGCAATTCCCGTTTGACCGGCGGCGTCGGCATGTTCACCGGTGGTGATCCGGTTGTGTTCTTCTCCAACGCATTCTCGAATAACGGTTTCTCCTCGGCGCTGGGTACTTCGGTATTCTGTGACCCGGCTGACCGTCCGACCAATGCTCTGGACGCCAATGGAAACTTCGCCGGCTTCCCGGCCTGTGTCCGTCAGTCCGGTTCCGACAGCGCTGCTCGCGGCGGTGCCGATGTCCAGTCGACCGATCCGAACTTCAAGATCCCGGTTGTAACGCGTGCCAACCTTGGCTTCAGCAGCGACTTCGGAACGGAGAGCGGGTTCTTCAGCGACTGGCGTGTGAACCTCGACTATATCTACAGCCGCTTCAACAATCCGATCAACTTCGTGGATATCTCGCAGACGATC
>JAHDDJ010000344.1 GCA_020629385.1 Erythrobacter sp. | reverse complement strand
GCCAAGGCCTATGCGGAGAAATACGGGATCGTGGCGCGCGTCTATGCGACACCGCCCAAGGGGCTGAAATTGCAGGCTTACGCCGACAATTTCCGTTAACTGGTCGCTTCGACCTCTGCATCGAATTCAGGTGCGGTTTCTGGCTGCGCTGATACCTCAGATTCGGGTGAGGAATTTGAGATCGCATCGGGTGTCGTCTGCACCGCCTCTTCAATAATCACCGCTTTAACTTGCCAGCTGACATCACCGGCTTCCACCGCTGCGCGGCAATCGCTCGCGTCACGGCCAATGAGATTGATCTCGAAGGCGCTTAGATCGGCATCCTGATCGAAAAATCGTAAGTCACCGCACGCGCCATTATTGGCGAGCAGGGCGCTGTCATCGCCGTAGATGACCGGCGTATCGGCAAATAGCGCGCTTAACCGCACTCGGTCGGCTTCGAAGGCTGCTTTGCAATCGCTGGCATCCTTGCTGATCGCTTCGACAGTGAGTGCTTTGGCCATGGCCTTGCCGACAAAGCGCAGATCGTCGCACTCATTGTCCTTGACCCAGGCACCATCATCATCGCCGAAATAGACGCTTTCGATGGGCACAATAACCGGCATTTCGAGGACTTGGGGCAATTCGGCTGTGCGCAGGGCAATCCGGTCTTGTGCATAAGCGAGCGCGCAATCGGTGGCGTCGGTTTTGATGTCTTCCGGCAGCAGTGTGTTGCCGGTCATTCCGTCACCTTCGAAGCGCCGGTCGTCACATTCACCGTCCATCGCCCAGCGGCTGCTGTCTGAGCCAAAGTCGATTGCGGCTGCTCTTATCGGCAATATTTCCGCGGCTTGCCGTAACTGGATTTTGCCGGTTTCATAGGCGGTGCGGCAATCGCTGGCATCGCGCTTCACATCTTTCCGCGACAATTCGGTCGATGTCAGGCCTTCGCCTTCGAAGCGCATGTCGTCGCATTCGCCGTCTCGCGCGAACTCGCTGTCGTCATCGCCCCAGATGATTGCAATCGCCCGGTCGGCGCGCAGTTTAACGCGTCCCTGCTCGTATGCTTTGCGGCAATCGGTCGCATCGCGCTTGATATTGGAATCCAGTTGCGTTGCGGACGGTCCACTGGTGCTAACGAAGCGATTGTCGTCACACTCGCCGTCCTTGGCCCATTTGCTGCTGTCATTGCCGAAATCCACTTCCTGCGCCGATGCTGTTTGCGGCAAAACAAGCGCTGCGGCGGCGCATCCGGCGATGAAACTATGGATCAAGCGTGTTGGCAAAGCAGCCACTGTCAGGTCTCGTAATTCGTTCAATTCAAACGCGAACATGGAGGATCGGTAGCGATGCTGTCAATCTCTTGTCGCGGCCGACGCAAAGCCGGCAATTCGCGCTTGATTTGACACGCATCTATCCCCATATGCGCGGCGGGAGTCGGGTGGACGTTTGCGTTCGCTCACCGGGTCAGGTCCGGAAGGAAGCAGCCCAGGCGTGTTGCGACGGGTCGCTCGGCTCCTTTTCACCCAGCTTTTGCATCTTATAGCCGATGACATCCGGCGCATCTGCGCGTACCACAGGTGCCATGGGTGATTCACCGGACAATTCAGACACGCCGCCATGGTCTTCCGAGCAGGATGAGGCCGCACCGACTGCGGCTGAACTCGAAGCGGCGGGGCAGAATTCGATGTTCGGCGGGGAGCCGGAAGCTCCTGCTCCGGAACCTGTCGCGCCGAAACCGGCTGCGGATACTACAAACCAGCCCTATCGCGTTCTTGCCCGCAAATATCGTCCGCAGACTTTTGCCGAGCTGATCGGGCAGGAACCGATGGTCCAGACGCTGGCCAATGCGATCAAGCGTGACCGGCTGGCGCATGCGTTCCTGATGACCGGGGTGCGCGGGGTGGGCAAAACCTCGACCGCGCGGCTGATTGCCAAAGCGCTCAACTGCATCGGGCCGGACGGGCAGGGCGGGCCGACTATCGATCCGTGCGGCCAATGCGAACCCTGCGTAGCGATTGCCGAGGGGCGGCATATCGACGTGATCGAGATGGATGCGGCGAGCCATACCGGCGTAGACGATGTCCGCGAGATCATCGAGGCGGTGCGCTATGCCGCCGTTTCGGCACGCTACAAGATTTACATTATCGACGAAGTTCACATGCTGTCGCGCAATGCTTTCAATGCATTGCTGAAGACACTTGAGGAACCGCCTGCACACGTCAAATTCCTCTTCGCCACGACCGAAGTGGACAAGCTTCCGGTCACGGTTCTCAGCCGCACACAGCGTTTTGATCTGCGCCGGATCACCAGCGAGATGTTGCAGGAACACTTCGCCAAAATCTGCGGTCTGGA
>JAHDDJ010000343.1 GCA_020629385.1 Erythrobacter sp. | reverse complement strand
TGACTTTTAATCAGTAGGTCGCTGGTTCGAACCCAGCAGGGCTCACCACCTTTTTTCTTCAAACATCGCTCTCAGCCGTATCCATTGGATAGGTAGAAATCGTGCCCGCAATTCCGGGGCTTTGCGTAGATTCTCTGCCCGCACTAACCCTTATGCAGATGCCCGCGGATCGATAGTGATGCGCACTGCCAGCGATGGCACATCCGCGCAGATCAACACCTATGATGAATACGGCATCCCCTCTGCCGCCAACACCGGACGGTTCCGCTACACCGGACAGGTATGGCTGCCCGAGCTCGGCATGTACTACTACAAAGCCCGCATGTACTCGCCGACGCTGGGCAGGTTCCTCCAGACCGATCCCATCGGGTATGACGATAATGTCAATCTGTACGGATATGTTGGCAATGATCCGATTAATGCAGTCGATCCGACTGGGCTTGAGAGAGACCTATTGGAGCGATTGGGAGAGACCGCAGAGAAAGTTCGCAACACGCTGAGCGACACCAAAGATACGTTGGTTGGCACGCTGAGCGACGCTAAGGACACGGTCACTGAGTCTCTCAGTAATGCCAAAGATGCGACAGTTGATGCTTTAATCGTGACGATCAATGATGGAGCAGCGATGTTACCTGGCAGCGGGGTTTCAGATGTGGAAGGAAATCCCGGCGTTACCGGTCCAGCTAACGAAACACTTCGAGGTGATACTTCATGGAAAAGCTATGACGAAAACGGCAATGTGACTAGGGAAACCAACCGAGGTCATGGTGGAGGGCAGCCGCGTGTCGAACAGAAGGCACATGGGCATGATTGGTCACCGCCAGCGCCTGGGCAAACGCCAACTAATCAGAATCGAGGGACTGGACGACGCCCCCGACTGGGAGACCCTCCAAAGCCGAGGGGGCCGAGCCTGATCTCGAGAATAAGGAGCTGGTTTAATTGAACCCCGAAGTGAATGATCTTCATGACTACACACTTGCCGCATGGTCACTCGATCAGGCCTCTTGGTCTATGGTTTTTGATATCCATCAGCCTAAGCAATCGGTTCACCAAACCTTTGACGGTGTGAAAAGATGGTATGCCAATGCAGTTCGCAGCCCCGTAGGCGTGCTGGAATTGAATGCTTGGGAGATCGATCCAAATCTACCTAATGAAAGTAAGGCCCTTCAGTCTTGGAGTCGATTGTTCGGCTACAAATGCAGTTCGAATGAGGTGCGATCCTACGCCGGTCCAATAATTGAAGAAAACCGTGGTAACTTGCTGGTAGCGATCGAAATGGTTGACGGGGGTACGATCGACCTAATTTGTGAGCAGCTCAGGCAGCGTTCACTTTAGTTTGCGGAGCCAACCTCGCATTTCGAATGATAAGGTCAAACGTGAGAAAGATGAATAAGTCGCTCGACCAATACAAGGATGAACGAGAGTTTTTGTCCATGTCAGCACGATTGACTGCGCAAGGCGTCGAACATAAGCCAGTGTCGATTTCTCAAGCTGAGTATCGATCTGCTACGCATCGAGACTTCGATCATGAATCGGTTAAAGAGGTTCTGTCAAAGCTGATCGCCTTCATTGGCGAAGACCGGACAGAGGTTACGTTCAAAGTGCTCGGATTTCGAGACTTCGCAATTTCCACAAGTTGGCCTTTGGATGAATCGAAACTGGACTTCATCTTCTTCTGTTTTGACGATGACGTGCAGGTGTTTGCGTCAGGAATGCCATTGCTCACATTTCTCGGCGACAGAGATGAAGCAAGTTTTGAAGAAGCGAGAGTTTATCTCCACGAAGCGCCGTGAGAACGATCTTACCGAAATAACTTCCCCCATTGAACATTCCGGCTCCTTCACCTGATCGCCGCCTGCACGAGGTGGAGAATTTTGTGGGCGGTATCGCGCAGGGTCCTACTCGGTTCCTGTATGATGGCGATGCGCTGGTGGCCGAGTACGACGCATCGGGTACCATGCTTGCGCGCTATATCCATGGCCCGGCAACGGGCGTGGATGACCCGATTGCGGAATATGCCGGCAGCAGCACCGTTGCCTCCGCCCGCACTAACCTGTATGCCGATGCACGCGGATCGATAGTGATGCGCACTGCCAGCGATGGCACATCCGCGCAGATCAACACCTATGATGAATACGGCATCCCCTCTGCCGCCAACACCGGCAGGTTCCAGTACACCGGCCAAATCTGGCTGCCCGAGCTGGGCATGAACTACTACAAAGCCCGCATGTACTCGCCCACCCTCGGCAGGTTCCTCCAGACCGATCCCATCGGGTATGACGATAATGTGAACCTGTATGGATATGTCGCAAACGATCCGGTGAATGGCGTCGATC
>JAHDDJ010000027.1 GCA_020629385.1 Erythrobacter sp. | reverse complement strand
ATTGTCGCGATAGCCGTTGGCGACGCTGACCGGATTGCCACCAAAATTGCCAGTCTTGTCGCGCATCGCTTTGATGTCGCCGCCCGCACTGAACGCCTTGCCCGCGCCGGTCAGGATCACGCAGCGCACGTCCGGATCAGCATTGATCGCATCGCATGCTGCGACGAAGGCGTCTCCGTCCCCGTCAGCCCCAAGCGGGTTCATCGCTTCGGGCCGGTTGAGCGTCAGGGTGGTGATGTGGTTGTTCCTAGCAATTGTCAGCAGACGTCCCATAGGGCCCTCCATTCTCATCCCAACCGCCCACAATCTCGGCAATCTTCTTCTCGTGATCAGTCATTGGTCGATGGCTCCAGACGGCATCAGGAAAGGCCGAGAGTGGTTGATCAAGATAGCTCGACCAGAGCCAGACATCGCCATAAAATGCCCGCGCTGCGGACCCGTTGACCCGGTACATCAATCGCCGATGCCAGGATGCAATCGGATATTTTGAAGGCTTGAACAGATAGAAGCTAAGCCTGCCGGTATCGATTTTCATTCTGTCGATCGAGCGCAAGCTAATGGGCTTTGGCCCGTGTGCACGGACAAACAATCCATCCGCACTGATGACAACCTGCTCGCGCCGGTCGAACAATCGTACGGCAAAAACGACAGCAATCAGACCGAAAAACAGCGCACCGCCGAAGCCAACCGCAGCAATCAACGGACCTGTATCACCAAAAATGCCTACAGAGACAGCAAGACACAATCCGGCCATGACGCCCGATGCGCCGATCCAAGCCAACAATTTCGGGATCGAATAACGTGCGACCAGGGCTTCAGGAGTGTCGTTTGCCTCTGCGTCAGGCACGCGCCTCTTCCACACCAGCAGAGTTGTGTCGCAGCGCTTTCAGCACGGTATCGACAATATCCGGCGCATTGAGTCCGGCCTCGTCATATTGCTTGTCCGGCGCATCCTGATCCTGGAACATATCGGGCAGGCGCATCGTGCGGATTTTCAGACCGCCATCGGTCAGGCCGCTATCGCTGGCAAAGGTCAGGACATGCGCGCCCAGACCGCCAATGGCCGCCTCTTCGATAGTGATCACAACTTCATGCGTGCGCATCAGCTTTTCGATCAAACCGGTATCAAGCGGTTTGGCAAAACGCATATCGGCAACCGTGGTCGATAGGCCCTTAGCTTCCAACTCGTCGGCGGCCTTCAGGCTTTCACCCAAGCGCGTACCAAGCGACAGCAGTGCGACTTTCGATCCTTCCCGGACAATCCGGCCCTTGCCGATTTCCAGCTTTTCCAGCTTGTCCGGGATTAGGGCGCCGGTACCCGCGCCGCGCGGATAGCGGAAGGCAATGGGTCCGTCGTCATATTCGGCAGCGGTGTAGGTCATATGGGCCAGCTCCGCCTCATCAGCGGCGGCCATGACCACGAAATTGGGCAGGGTAGACAGATAGGTTACGTCGAACGAGCCGGCATGGGTTGATCCATCAGCACCCACCAGGCCAGCGCGGTCGATAGCAAAGCGTACAGGCAGGTTCTGGATCGCGACATCATGCACAACCTGATCGTAGGCGCGCTGCAGGAAGGTCGAGTAAATCGCTGCAAAGGGACGCATGCCCTGCGCGGCCAGACCGGCAGCGAAGGTTACGCCATGCTGTTCGGCAATGCCGACATCGAAGCTGCGGTCGGGATGCGCTTGCGCGAACTTGTCAACGCCAGTGCCCGACGGCATCGCAGCGGTAATCGCGCAAATGCGTTTGTCTGTCTCTGCCAGCTTGGCCAGCGTTTCGCCAAAAACATTCTGATAGGCTGGCGGACCACCTGCAGATTTGGCTTTTTCGCCTGTGACGACGTTGAATTTCGGGACGCCATGATACTTGTCTGCGCTGTCTTCGGCGGGCTGGTAGCCTTTGCCCTTGGTCGTCACAACATGGATCAGCACCGGGCCTTCTTCGGCATCGCGGACATTTTCGAGAACCGGGATCAGATGGTCGAGATTGTGCCCGTCAATCGGGCCGACATAGTAGAAACCCAGTTCCTCAAACAGTGTGCCGCCAGTGACCATGCCGCGTGTGTATTCTTCGGCCTTGCCGACGGCCTTGTGCGCCCGGCGCGATATCTTGGCCACCGCCTTGGAAGCCAGACTGCGCAGCCCGAGATATTCGCTGCTCGATACCATGCGGGCGAGATAACCGCTGAGCCCACCCACCGGCGGGGCGATCGACATATCGTTGTCATTGAGGATCACGACCAGACGATTGCCCGCCTGTTCCGCGTTGTTCATCGCCTCATAGGCCATACCCGCGCTCATCGCGCCATCACCAATGACCGCAATTCCGCGCCCGGGTTTGTCATTAAGCTTGTTGGCAACCGCAAAGCCGAGCGCTGCGCTGATCGAGGTGGAGCTGTGCGCTGCGCCGAACGGGTCATATTCGCTTTCGCTACGCTTGGTGAAGCCCGACAATCCCCCGCCCTGGCGAAGCGTACGGATGCGGTCGCGGCGGCCGGTGATGATCTTGTGCGGATAGCATTGGTGACCAACGTCCCAGATCAGCCGGTCGTCGGGAGTGTTGAACACGTAATGGATCGCCACAGTCAGCTCGACCACGCCAAGCCCTGACCCCAAATGCCCGCCAGATGTACTAACGGCGTCGATCATCTCGCTGCGCAATTCGTCGGCCAGCTGGCGAAGCTGTTCCGGCTTTAAGTTGCGGAGATCGGAGGGATATTCGACCGTATCGAGGAGCGGAGTATCGGGGCGTGAAGTCATGCCGTTGCTCTAGCGGCCCCTTGCAAGCTTGTCGATTCAGTCTGTTGGGTCGCAAGCCATATCAGGGGCCGCTGCCAGTACCACCGGAATTGTCGGAATCGCGTGGCGGTTCCTCGATGGCCACATTGCAACCACCCCCGCCATAGGTCACCGTGCCGCCATCAATCCGCTGGAAAGTGATGTAACGTGCATCAGCCGGCAGGCATATGCGGGCATTCAGGCGTACCCTTCGGCCAACCGGATACCAACGAAGAGAATTCTCGTCCCCGCGGATTACGATCATGGATGGTGGCGGGGCCATGGCTGCAGCTCTCGGTGGAGGAGGTGGTGGCGGTGGGGCTGGTTCGGCCATCGGAGGCGGAGGTGGTGGTGGAGGCGGTACGCTCACTGGTTCCGCGCTGGCTTCCCCAGGCGCAGTACTGCCACAACCGGCCAGAACAAATGCCGCAACCGCAACCAGCGCCGCATTACGTCCTGTTTCCAACACCCTATTTTGAGCCAAGGACATATGGCTTCCCCCCTTTGATCGCATCAAGCCTTTCGATCAGGCCAGACAAGGCCCGGTCATCCGGAAAGTTTTCGTGCAACCCGCGCAGGTCGGTCACGCCATCAGGCTCGCCCGCGTTGACTGCGGCCATAGCAGCTTCAACTTGCACAGCATAGTCAGCCTTGTCGCCGGCAACCGGCTCGTAAACAGCAATCGGGTCATCAACGCCCGCCATCACAATCTGTCCCAACGGTCGATACGCGCAGCCGGGTGCAGCTTCGCGCACAGCTGCGCTGACTAGAATATCACTGCCGAGATATTTGTTCGCCCCTTCAAGACGTGCGGCAGTGTTCATAGCATCCCCGAGCGCCGTGTACTGGATGCGCTGTTTGCCGCCAAAATTGCCTACAACAACCGGTCCATAATGGAGCCCTATCCGCGTGCGGCCCAACGCTTCGCCCCTGTCGTTCAATTCTCCTCGCAATCGTTCGGCGCAATTATGCAACGCCAGCGCACACGCCACGCTGTTCGGGCCGTCGCTTTCACTCGCCAAAGGCGCGCCCCAGAATGCGACAATTGCATCGCCGACGAATTTATCGATGGTGCCGCCATGATCGAGGATGACGTCGCTCATCTCGTCGAGATACCGGTTGAGGATGCGGGCAGTGGCTCTCGGTGGCTGCGTATGGCTGATCCGGGTAAACCCCTCCAGATCGGTGAACAGCATGAACAGCGATCGCTCTTCCCCTTCCAAAGACAGCTTGTCCGGGTCGTCGAGAATTTCCTGCGCCACATCGGCCGACAGATATTTGCCCAAAGCACCCCGGGCAAACGCGCGTTCCCGCGAAGTGCGGGCTGCATTAAGATAGCTGGATAGGGCAAGCATCAGGACAAAAGAGAGAAGCCAACCCGTCATCGGGATAGACAACATGTCGATATCGATAGGCACGGCCAGAAGCGGGACAGCTGCAAGAAAGGCAAACACGATAAGAATTGCAGCAGCAAACAGCAGCCCCTTCTTGTCAAGCATTCCTGCCGCCGCTCCTGCCGCTGCCATGGCAAGGCCGATCATGGCAATGCCCCAAACCGGCAGTGGGGCCGGGAAGTTCTGGTCCAGAGCCTGACGCAGCATATGCGCATGGACCGTAACACCGGGAATCTCATCCTCGCCAAGGACCCGTGTGATAGGCGTCGGGAAACGGTCTGCATTAAAGATGTCGAGACCGATCAGGACGTATCTGTCCGCGAAAAATGGCGCAATGGCTTGCGCTGCGGCCGGTTCGCGAAAGCTGGTCAGCGAAAAAGAAGGAAACATCCCGCCGGCATAGCTATCATTGGTTCCGGGTCGTTTCGTGGCCAGCTTGCTGTAGGCGATACTGCCTTCAAAGCCAGGTTCGATACCGGCCATGGCACCCGCCAGCGACACTTGCGATGTAGCGCGGTGCGTGGGCCAACGGCGCGCGGTGTTGGCACTATCGGTCCCGATCATAGGACTGGCTTTGGTAACATCCGCTCGGGCAATCCGGCCCCAGAGATCGTCCTGATGGGCTTTGGATTCAACGCTGATTTCCGCACTCCAGAATGCGCCGCGATCGGCCTCCGGATCGGCATAGATCATGAAAACGGGAGCTCGAGCAGCATTGATCGCTGCGACGAGGTCGTCCTCGTCATCGGTGGGCTGCGCGAAGAAGAAATCTACGCCAATCGCTTTTGCACCGCCTGCGTCAGCAGCCCGGATCGCCTTGGCCAGCAAGGCCCGATCGACCGGGCTTGTCTTGCCCGTATCGCGTGCGGTGACATCGTCGTAGTGGATGATGGATATGTCAGGATCAATCCCGACTTCCGGTGCCAGCGCCGTGCGGTACAGATCGTGGACCAGATTTTCGAGATCGGCAGTCCCGGGAAGCGATTTAACCAGCAGCGGTGGCGCAATGCCGACAAACAAGCAGGCGATTGCCAGAAACAGCGCAGAGCTTTGCCGGGCATGAGCGAACCGCTTCAGAAATCCGTGTCCGCTCTGATCCCCCTCCCGCATTCAGCGACCTAGCTGCATGTCGCGCAAATTCCCCGGATTTCGACGATGGGCCTCCGGGCAGTGAAATTTTCGGCCTGTGCAATTCCGCGCACGGTATTCGAGACATCATCATTGTCGACATGGGTTGCTTCGCCGCATTCGTCGCACACAAGGAAGATGCAATCATGCGTGCAGCCCGGGTGGCTGTTGGCGAGATAGGCGTTGGAGCTTTCCACCCGCAGCGCCAGATTGTTGGTCACAAACAGATCGAGGATCCGATACACGCTGTTAGGCGCGACCCGCTTGCCGCGTTTGGCCGACAGATTATCGGCAATGTCATACGCCGAAGCCGGCTTGTCGTGGTTTGCCAGCTCTTCAAAAATGTCTGCCCGCATGCTGGTCCATTGCTCGCCCGACGCAATCAGGGATTCGCGAGCAGCTTCGATCAATTCGCTGCCCGAATGCACTGTGTGAGTGTGTTTATGTTCGCCCATGCAGGCACATATAGCGTCAGCTAAGCGCCGTTGCCAATCTTGCGCTTACATAACCGCTCAGTTGCGGATGAATGTTGCCCGGTAATGCTTGGGATAGAGGCGCTTCAACGCCGCTACTTTGGGCTTGTCCCAGCGGCGGATATAGCCGTGGTTCGGGTTCCGGATCATGAAATCCTGGTGATATTCTTCGGCCGTATAGAACTTCTTGTAACGCTCGACCTTGGTCTTGATCGGCTTGTCCCACACACCCGATGCCGCCATCTGTTTCAGATAGGCAGTGGCAACCTTGCGCTGTTCTTCATTGAGCGGCACCAGAGCAGCCCTGTACTGGCTGCCAATGTCTGGGCCCTGACGGTTGTGCAGCGTCGGATCAGCAATGACCGAGAAGAATATTCTCAGCAATTCGTCGTAACGGACCACTTTCGGATCATAGACCACACGCACCGCTTCCGCATGGCCGGTTACGCCGGTGTTCGTCTGTTCATAGGTCGCGGTCGCAGCATTACCGCCGTGATAGCCGGACACTGCGCTTTTCACGCCTTTGACATGGCTAAACACACCTTCAACGCCCCAGAAGCAGCCGCCTGCAAAAACGGCTGTTTTCAGCCCGAGGCCTTCATTGGCAAACCGTTTAGGGGCTGGAGCGACAACCACATTCTCGGCAGCCAAAGCCACCTGTTGGCAACCGCCTATCGCCAAACCGAATGCAGCGAGCGGAAGTAGGGCGCGTTTGGAAAAACTCATCGCAGAGTCGCTGCCATGGCGTCAGGCAGGAAGTCAGGGTTGATCTGGAATGCAACAATCACCGCACCGACAAAAAAGCCGATAGCAAAGTTGCGCGACAGGTCTGATTTCAAAAAGTCCATTGGGTGATCTTCTACGCTTGCGATTCTGTATCAAGCGCGTCTTAACCATACGGGCTTTCCATCCGGTGAACGCCCGCGGATCACAACCCGCTCGTTACACAGAGATACGCTGGCGAGACCGGAAAGGTTTCACCAGCGCCGAAAAATCCTCTGTTGATCAGTGCCGGAAGTGGCGCATTCCGGTGAAGACCATCGCCAGACCGGCCTCGTTTGCCGCAGCAATAACCTCGTCATCGCGCATCGAGCCGCCGGGCTGGATAATCGCCGTTGCCCCTGCTTCAGCGGCTGCAAGCAAGCCGTCTGCAAACGGGAAGAAGGCATCCGAAGCAACCGCGCTGCCCACCGCACGCGACTGGTCCCAGCCATATTTTTCTGCCGCCTCTGCCGCTTTTACCGCTGCAATCCGCGAGCTATCGCGGCGATTCATCTGGCCTGCGCCGATACCCGCTGTCGCGCCATCTTTGGCATAAACGATGGCGTTGGATTTCACGTGGCGTGCAACTGTCCATGCGAACAGGCAATCTTTCAGCTCCTGCTCGGTCGGTTCGCGTTCGGTGACAACCTTGAGCGCATCCTGCGTGATTGCGCCATTGTCGCGGCTCTGCACCAGCAAGCCGCCCGTAATCGGCTTGATCGCCAGACCGCCACGGCGCGGATCGGGCAGATCGCCGGTAACCAGCAGACGCAAGTTTTTCTTTTTGGCAAAGGCAGCGCGTGCCTCATCGCTGACCGATGGTGCGATTACAACTTCGGTGAAAATCTGGCAGATCGCCTCTGCCGTTGCCCCGTCGAGCGGGACATTGACGGCGACGATCCCGCCAAATGCAGATACGCTGTCACAGGCGAGCGCTTCTTCCCACGCCTCAAGCAAAGTGCCGCGCTGCGCGACTCCGCACGGATTGGCGTGCTTGACGATCACGACCGCCGGATCACCATCCTTGAATTCGGCACACAATTCCAGCGCAGCATCGGCATCGTTGTAATTGTTATAGCTCAGCTCTTTGCCCTGCAGCTGCTCGGCCTGCGCTATCCCGTGCGCGTGAGGCCCAACCGGCGTGTACAGCGCAGCCTTTTGGTGCGGATTTTCACCATAACGCAGCTCGACCGGGGCTTTGCCGTTCACCGCCAGCATATCGGGGAACATCTGCCCCTGATCGGCAAAGGCAAACCACTGGCTTATCATTGAATCGTAAGCCGCTGTTGCTGCAAATGCCTTGGCCGCCATCTTTTTGCGGAAGTCGAGCGATGTTGCGCCGTCTTGTGCATCCAGTTCGCCGGTCAGCGTCGCATAATCTTCCGGATCGGTGACGATAGTCACGAAATTGTGGTTCTTGGCAGCAGAACGCACCATGCTGGGTCCGCCAATGTCGATATTCTCGATAATTTCGGGCCGGTCCGCGCCGCGCATCACCGTCGCCTCGAACGGGTACAAGTTCACCACCACCAGATCGATCGCGCCAATCGCATGCTGTTCCATAGCCGCGAAATGTTCGGGATTGTCACGCACCGCCAGCAAGCCACCATGAACCATCGGATGAAGCGTCTTTACGCGGCCATCCATCATTTCAGGGAAGCCGGTCAGGTCCGACACGTCTTTCACATCCAGCCCTGCATCGCGCAGTGCCTTGGCTGTTCCGCCTGTGGACACCAGTTCCACACCCCGTGCGGCCAAAGTCTGCCCCAATTCAACCAAGCCGCTTTTGTCGGACACTGACAGCAATGCCCGCTTGATGGTCACGTCACTCATCGAGAATCTATCCCATTTTCTTCAGCAGCCAGGAGAAATTGCCCCCGCCGCGCGATGTCATACCCTGGATTACCAATTGCTGGATTGGCTGCGGCCGTCCGTTGCCGTCGACCCACATGCTTTCCTCGATCGACAACTCGCCGCCTGCATCGGTGGCGGCCATGCGGAAATGCCAAAGAGTACCGTCTGGCAATGCGAGGCCCGCGCCTTTGCGATCTTCCGACAGGCCCAGCTCGATCCCCGGTCCGATGTGGAAGCGGATGGCAAAGCCGATCTTGCCGCGCTTGCCCTTCTTTCCTTCCGGAACCAGCACGTCTTCGCCGCGCAGCTCGCTGCCGTCTTCGCGCATCATCAGAACGCGGCGATGGATCAGGCCATAGCGGGCGACATAACCGTCATGGCTTGCCTCGAGCCGGGTTGCCTGCCCTTGCCCCAGCTTCATGGCACGGCGGTCGACTTCTACTTCGCTGACGCCTGCGCCCAGCTTGCCATTGATGTGAACTGCGGTGGAATTGGCATCATCCAGTGTCAGTGTGGAATGGGCGGCTGTGGCGCGCAGACCTTGCTCGATCCGTGCGGGAACCTGACCGCCCGCGAAGGCCGCGCCGCCGCAATTGACAATCACCCGCTGCCCTTTGGAACACAGCTCGAACGCCAGCGTCGATGCACAACCGGAGCGGGCATTGCGTGACAAGGGCGGTGGCGCTGCATCGAAAACCAGCGTGGTCTTGTTGCCGGCCACACGCTGATAACCCCATTGCCGGACATTTTTGAGCGGACGCGTACGTACTGTGCTTGCATCGATCAAAGCAGCAATACGGTCGGGCCGGACAGCGCCAGCACCTTGCCAGCTCCCCAGACCGCCATCCGAATGAACGACCGTCAACAAGGGTGGAACCAACAGATCGAGCATCGTAGCCAAGGCCTCTGGCGGATCCAGGTCTCGCGCATGGTAGCAAGCGGATACATCGACCAGCAGACCAATGACGTCCATCTGGGCAAGCGGACTACGCGACAGCACACCGCCATCATCGGCCACCAATTCACCGAGAGCCCGGATTAGTCCGGCTTCACCAAACAGCTGACGGGGTCGGCCCTCGGGTAATAGCAATCCGGCGGCGACAATCGCGCTCCACCCGGCGACTTCGCCGACCCGGTCCGCGGCCGATGTGACATTGCGATCAAGCCAGCGTGCTGTGCTTGCAATAGCTTCGATGGTCTTGATCCGCCGCGCGCTATCCTTGCCGGACAGCAGAAGCGGGGCGTGGACCAGCCAGTTGAGCAGCCGGTGACCGACATGCTCGACATGCCACGGCGTGCTTTTCCCCGGCTTAGGATTGGCATCCAGCCAGGCAGTCATGATACGTTCTGCGGTCGCAGTGCATTGCTCACGCGGGGCCGAGGAGCCCAAATCGCGCAGCCACGAGAAGCCATGGACCACCCGTTCGAAAGGCGGCGTCAGCCGTGCAATCGGGGCGAAATCCATCTGGGTTATCGGTGCTTTGACACCGTGGATCAGGAAATGGCCTGCCCGCAAAGCAACACCCGCTGCCCGGTCGCCCTGAAGCGGAGATTCCACGGTGGCAAGCAGTCGCGGCTTGGCCGGTTTGGAAAACGGAGAGGTCAGCGTCGAGGCTGGTACGCCGAGCCGGTACGCAAGACGGATCAGTCGCTCGCCTGCGCTGGTCGATGGCGGCGCAAAATCGGAAATAACCAGTGCTCGGCCTGGCTCCAGCGTTTCACGCTTTTCCGAATGCGCAGCCGCCGCGGCGCTTTGCCCCATAATCAGACTGTCAGATTCTTTGCCGCCTTCAGCCAAAGGGATTGCCATCTGGCCAATACTGTCGACAGCACTGTCAGCCGCGGCCTCGGAAGCAGCGACGTCACGCAATCCGGATGTCGCCTGCTCCATCAGGCGTTACCTTTGAGCGCGGCAATATTCGCAGCATATTGGTCCGGGCCACCCTTGAATGTGGCCGAACCTGCAACCAGCACATCAGCGCCCGCATCGACACACAACCGCGCCGTATCGGGATTGACCCCACCATCCACTTCGAGATGGATATTGCGGCCCGTGGCATCGATCATTGCGCGGATCGCCTCGACCTTGCGCAGCTGGCTGTCGATAAAACTCTGCCCGCCAAAGCCGGGATTGACGCTCATCACCAGCACCAGATCGGCCAGATCGATCAGATAATCGAGCGCATCGACCGGCGTGCCGGGATTGAGCACGACGCCCGCTTTCTTGCCGAGCTTGCGGATCGCCTGGAGCGTGCGGTGCGTATGCGGCCCCGCTTCGGGATGCACGGTAATGATATCGGCACCCGCCTCGGCAAATTCTTCGAGATACTGGTCAACCGGACTGATCATCAGATGCACGTCGAACGGTTTGTCGGTGTGCGGCCGCAAGGCCTTCACCACCGCAGGACCGATTGTGATATTGGGGACGTAATGCCCGTCCATCACATCGACATGAATCCAGTCTGCTCCTGCCTCGTCAATAGCGCGCACTTCTTCGCCCAACCGGGCAAAGTCGGCAGACAGGATCGACGGGGAGATCAGCGGTTGGGCCATAAGGGTCGGGCTCTTTTGCAGGTTTCTCCCCGCCTATAGAGCGCGATTCGCCGCCACAAGCACAGCGTAAGGGCTTTTCCACACCGCTCGACGCCAACCACAACAGTTTACTTGGTGGATTTTACACCATTGGCTAAAACCACCGATATGACTGCCATTCGCAAAGCCTCCGGCGATCTGATCGAAACCAATGTCGATGACGAGACTATCATCGTCGCATTGCAAAGCGGGCAGCTATATTCGGTGAAAGACACCAGTGCCGCGATTTGGCGAATGATCGATGGCGAAACCGGCCGCGATGCAATTATCGATGCCTTGGCTCAAGAATATCGCGCAGATCGCGCTGAAATCGCCAAGGATGTCGATGCATTTTTGACCGATGCGCGCAATGCAGGGTTGCTTGCCTGCTAATTGCCGAATTTGCATAAATTTGTTACAGTGTAATGGATTAGGAAATCAGGGTTGCCGCTATGACGAAAACTTCGGAAGAAAAAATCTGGACCAAGCCTGTGCTTGCGCGGGTCGGCTCGATTGCTGATGTGGCTGGCGCGCCTGTACCAGGTGCCCAAGCGGCCACTGGCAAGAAATCCTGACGCGCAAGCTGTAGCCGCGCTTGTCTGACAGGTGATTGCTGCCTGGCAAAGCTGGTCGGACCGGGCCGGTTCTCCAAATAGACAGATCGCCGATGCTCTTGGCGCGTTCGGGACAAATATCGCGCAGGTTCGGCGGACCGGCTCAGCGCTTTTCAGTGCATCTGGCGGGCAACACCCAGCCTGTGGCACTGTTCTTCATGGCTGGATCGACAATCGCGACGCGCTCGAGCGTGAACTCGGGCTCGGCGATTGCTCCGATGCGGAACTCTATGACGCTGCGGTCACGCGATGGGGCCAACAGGCCGACAGCCACATAGTCGGCAATTATGCGGCAATTACGCTCTCAGAAAGCGGAGCAGTACGCCTGTCGCGTTCCCCGTGGCAGGCCCCGCCTCTGCATTTTGCCGCTGACACGGATCGGGCGGTTGCCTCGACCTTGCTGCGCGCCTTGTTCGCTGCCGGAGTGCCACACGATTTCGACTATGATCGCGTTGCAGATCAACTTGCCTATGATTTTCGCGAGGATGACCTTGCCGGATGGTATCGCGGCATAAAAACAGTCCCGCTCGGCACTGTGATCACGCTGGAGCGAGGCGGCATTAGCGAGCACCGCTGGTACGACGTTGCAAACATCGCTCCCACAAGATCGGTTTCGACAGAAGAAGCAGCGGAAACCGCCTTTGCGTTCTTGCGGGATGCAGCGCGTTTGGCGCTGCATGACAATCCGCATAGCGCACTAGCCTTGTCGGGCGGGCTGGACTCGCCGCTTGTAGCCGCCGCATTGACTGACGAGCTGGGCAGCGATGCGCGTCTCGACACGATCACCTTCCGTCCCGATCCGGCATGGGCTGACCATACACCGTCCGATATTTGCGGCGATGAGTGGTCCAAGGTCCAGCAAATCGCGACGCATAATCCCAAGCTACATCCGCATATGGCGGACCCGTCAATCGGCGGATTTTCGTATATGGCCCGCGAAATGCTCGGCGCGATGCAGCTCTTCGCACCCGGTCTTGCCAATATGGGCCCGTTTCACGGCGTTTACGCAAAAGCGAAAGAAATTAGCGCAAAGACACTGCTCACCGCCAATCTCGGGAATCAGAGTTTCAGCGCCGAGGGTCGCTGGGCCTATGCGGAATTTGCGCGCCAGGGGAAATGGATAGAATTGGCGAGATTACTGGCTAACCGGGCAGGCGATGATCGGAGTCTTGTCCGCAAGGCTCTGGCTCTTTCAGTTCTACCGAACCTGCCCGCTGGTTTGCGACATGCGATGCGCGGGATTGTCCATCCCGATCGAAAGGACATGACGGCCTATCTCAGCCTGCTTTCGCCGCAAGCGCTGCAGTCCCAGCGTTCTCGAGCCCGGCAAAGGGATACCGCTTCGGAATGGGACGATCAGGTCCATGCCCGCTCGCGCCTGGAAGCCGCGGAAGCGGACCACCGCGCCGAGAATGGGGAGGGCGCAGACGTCACTCTGGCGTTCGAGCAATTATATGGCATCCGCACGCGTGATGTGACCGCCTACCGGCCCCTGATCGAATATTGCATCAGTTTGCCGACCGAGCATTTCGCATGGGCGGGTACACATAGGCTGCTCGCGAGAAAGATGGCCAAAGGCCGACTGCCCGAGTCCATCCGCACCAGTGCAGATCACGGACAGCACAACATCGACTGGCACCTGCGGATTGGGCGTGAGCGGGCACAGCTGATCGCCGCGTGCCACGTGATGCGTGACCATCCGGTCTTGTCGAATCTGCTCGATCTGGACCGGATGGAGCATCTGCTTGCCAACTGGCCCGACCGCCAAAGCTACGATATCGATCAGGACTGGCCGCGCATGCTCGGCATCCCGAGAGCGATACTGGCGGCACAAATGATCGGTATGGTCGAGGGGCGTAACGATATCTGAATAGCGCGCGAAAGGCACCGTAACGTGCCGTAAACACGCAATTCAGCCGCAATTCAGGCCATTTGGTGCATTGTCGCTTGGAAACAGGGAATCTTGCGGACAGTCCGCCCTCATTTTCCCAGCAATGAATTATGCGCTAAGGCGCAGCAGGAACATGTCATGATTACTTTCAAAGCCTTGAAATGGGGAACCGCGACGCTGGTCGCTACCGGGCTGGTCATGTCCGCGGCCGCTTCTGCCCAGTATCGCCAGAAGATCAGCAATGATCTTTCCCGATGCGCCGCCTCCGAAGGTCCTGCGATCAAAGTAACAGTGCGCGGGATCAGAAGCTCCAGCGGCAAAATCCGTGTGCAAAGCTATAAGGGCACCAAAGCAGACTGGCTTAAGAAAGGCCGGTGGCTCAACCGTATCGAAACCTCGGCCCGTGCAGGCACAATGACATTCTGCATGCCCGTTTCTGCAGCAGGTACATATGGAATTGCAGTGCGCCACGACAAAAACGGCAATGGCAAGACGGACATCCGATCCGATGGTGGCGGTATGTCCAACAACCCCAGCATCAACATCTTCAATCTCGGCAAACCGAGTTACAAGAAGACACAGATTTCTGTCGGCAATGGTGTCACGTCGATCACCATCAATATGAAATATATGTGAGCGATCAGCCCTTTCGCCGGGCACGCCACACTTTGAACAACACTCCCGGCGCGGCCAGTATCGGATGCTTCTCGCGCCACGGTGTGACCTCGATTGGCACGCCTGTGTGACGCTGGACTTTCCACGCGGCATAGCGCCCGGCGCCTTCGAATGTGGTTGTGGCTTTGACCAGCCGGAGCAGATTGAGCGGTTTGCCCAAGCGGCGCCGTTTCGCCCACCAGCGGAGAATTTCCGATCTGCGTGCATCGGGCAAGGCAACCGTAAACTGGCTGCCTTGGCGCGCAAATTCGATTTCCTCCGCATCGAGTGCGGCCGGTAGTAAACCGTCGAAGTGCTCCGCATTCAGAGTCAGGATAGAATCCTCGCGCCCCGCCTTCTCGACCCGGAATTCGGCCTTGTACGTGGCCTGAAACAGGGCGCGCCAATAGTCCCCTTCGGTTCCCGTCACAGGGCCGAGCGCTGCTGCCAGCCGTGCTGCGGTCCGCGCAGCGCCCGCAATCGCCTCGACTACGTGCGGCCGCACCGCCGGTTCGCCGAGCCACACCAGGGCGCTTGGCTGGACAAAGCGCGCCCAAATCGTTGTGTCCCGAGACTGGCCGCTGGCAGCCTCGGCAAATTTCGCGAGCGACATGCGCGCCACTTTGGCCCGTAGGAAAACGCCTTCATATTCCCATTC